>JAZOCZ010000085.1:0-21113 GCA_045596755.1 Eubacteriales bacterium
GTCTGTGCGTTCTGTATACTTGCAGTACCGTCTTTAAGTAATGCTTCCAATTTCTCTTTCATTCTTTTTTCCTCACTTTTGAAGAATTTTTATCTTATAAATTATACCACGGTTATAAATAATTGTCAATAGCAAAAGAAGGCTATTTTCTCACCTATTACACGCTAAAATCCTCCGAATGATGCTAATCAAACGGAGGATCATATTTTTTACGTATTATCTTAGTAAATGCTTTTCGAACGCAGAGAGAAAAGCTACATTTATTCCGCATTCCGAATTAAAAAAATTCCAAATTCAAACCAACTCACCCCACGACAAATCAGAACGAGGCAACTACGACATTAGCCGTCCGCCAGGACTAATAAATTGGGAATCTGTCGCAGAGGGCGTTAACTTCTGCTTTGATAAATTCTTCTTTTGCTTCAAATTCTGTTGCAGTAAGCTTCATGAGAGAGGCGATTTTAACCATTTCTTCTTCCTTAAAGCCTCTGGAGGTAACTGCGGGAGTTCCGACTCTTATACCGCTTGTAACGAAAGGACTCTGTGGGTCATCAGGGATAGCGTTTTTATTAACCGTGATGCAAACCTTATCAAGACGTTTTTCGAATTCCTTACCCGTAAGGTCGAAAGGTCTGAGGTCAACGAGCATCAAATGGTTGTCCGTACCGCCTGAAATAAGTTTAAATCCTTCTTTAACAAGGCTATCAGCGAGAACAGATGCATTCTTAACTATTTGCTTCTGATATTCCTTGAATTCATCCTTCAATGCTTCGCCGAAGCAAACCGCTTTAGCGGCGATAACGTGCATAAGAGGACCGCCCTGTGTTCCTGGGAAAATAGCCTTATCGATTTTCTTTGCAAATTCTTCGTCATTTGTAAGTATAAGACCGCCTCTGGGACCTCTCAACGTTTTATGTGTGGTGGAAGTAACAACGTGAGCATATTCAACGGGGTTTGGATGAAGTCCTGCGGCAACAAGACCTGCGATATGAGCCATATCGACCATAAAGAGAGCACCACATTTATCGGCAATTTCTCTGATTCTTGCAAAATCGATGATTCTTGGATAAGCGGAAGCACCTGCAACGATAAGCTTTGGCTTACATTCAAGAGCTTTTTTCTCGAAAGCATCGTAATCAATACGCTGTGTTTCGCTGGAAACGCCGTAATCAACGAAATTGAAATAAAGACCTGAAATATTAACAGGGCTACCGTGTGTAAGATGTCCGCCATGAGCAAGGCTCATACCCATAACTGTATCACCTGGTTTCAGGAAAGCAAGGTAAACAGCCGTATTTGCCTGTGCACCGCTATGTGGCTGAACGTTTGCAAAGTTTGCACCGAAAAGTCTCTTTGCTCTTTCGCGAGCAAGGTTTTCTGCAACGTCAACGTATTCACATCCGCCATAATATCTCTTTGCGGGATAACCCTCTGCATACTTATTGGTAAGGATAGAACCCTGAGCGGCAAGAACCGCCTCGGAAACAATATTTTCAGAAGCAATAAGTTCAATATTTCTTCTCTGTCTTTTAAGCTCTGCTTCTATAGCCGAAGCAACCTCACCGTCGTATTTTCTCAAAAAATCGATATTTTCCTGAACCATTTCAAAGTACGCCCCCGACAAAAGGGGCAACCTCCACCTTTTATTTTTTTGTTTTGCCTATTATAACATATTTGTTTTGAAGTTGCAAGAATATTTATGATTATTTTTCAATATATTTTTAAAAAAGCAATATTGAGGTATAAAAATTGGTAAAGTCAGCGAATTTACAAGCATCAAAGAAAGAGAAGGCACAAAATATATTCACAGGAGCGGCAGTTTTAACCGTTATCTCCTTTCTGATAAAGGGCGAAGGAATGCTTTTCCGCTCATATCTTGCGGCACGAATCGGAACGGAAGGCATGGGGCTTTATCAACTTATAATGTCTGTATATTCCCTTTTTGCCACATTTGCCACGTCGGGATTCACAGTTGCCATATCGAGACTTGTTTCGGAAAAACTTGCAACTCACAGCAAAAAAGAAGGAATATCCACAGGAAGAAGAATTCTCTCCATGGGAATATGCATAGCTTTTTTTATAAGTTTGCTTGTTTCGGTTTTGCTCATGGCGTTGTCGCCATTCATGGCGAAATACATCTTGAAAGATGCACGTACCGCAAAACCCCTTTTTATTCTCGGTTTCAGCATGATTTTCATGGCGGTTTCAGCTTGTCTGAAGGGTTATCTTTTAGGCACAGGTCAGATATACAAACCCTCTCTCGTCTCACTTTTTGAGCAAACGGTAAAAATTGCAGTTATAATATTCTTTTTCAAAACCTTTTTAATCGGGAAACAAAGTCTTGAAAGTTTTTGTACCTTTATAGTTACAGGGTTAACGTTGGGGGAATTTTCCTCATTTCTTGTACTTTGCATTATGTACGCATCGGGAAAAGAAAAAGGCACACCCGTTCTTCCTGCTCTCACCAGAAAAGAAAGTATTATATCCGTAAGCAAAATAACGCTCCCAATAGCAGGAAGTGCATACACATCAAACATACTTCACACCGCAGAAAGCATTCTCATTCCCGCCATGCTTGAAATAAGCATGGGAAGCAAAAGCGAAGCGTTGTCTGTTTTCGGAATCATACGTGGTATGGCAATCCCCGCTTTGTTCTTTCCATTTTCTTTTCTGTCGGCTGTTGTGTCCGTTGCCATACCTGAAATATCGGGTACAGGCGACAAAGGTTTAAGAGACAAAAAAATTGAAACGATAATGAAAACCGTAACAATATATTCAATTCCCGCAGGAAGCATTTTCTTCTTTTTGGCACCCGATATTGCAAATTTACTGTACGGAAGCCTTGAAAGTGCAAAGTATATAAAAGCACTTGCAACGGTAACGCCTTTTATGTACATAGAAACCGTCAGCGATGGGCTTCTGAAAAGCATTGGAGAAGAAAGTCGGGTATTCAGATACGGTCTTTATAATTCAGCCTTACGTCTTTTATCCATTCTCTTTTTCATAAAAAGTGCAGGTGAAGGGGGATACGTTATTCTCCTGATAGTTTCAAACACTTTTTCGTTTCTGCTCTGTTACGGAAGACTTTCAAAGGTAAGCAAAATGAAATTGGACGTTTTCAGGGAATTCATTTTTCCACTTACTGCAACAGTTTGCGAATGCAGTATCATTTCCTTCCTTTTTCACTCACAAACTGCACCAAGATGGAGTTTATTCAAGATAGTTCTGGGCATTTTATTATACATTCCCGTGGCGTTATACGTTCAAAGAAAAAAAGGTGAAGTATGAACTTTGATTCCGTTCTCATATATCTGCCCGAAAGGCTTTCCAAGGCTCTATTAAATCTAAAATACAAGAATATCACAGAAATAAGGTTGCGTACCAATGCACCCGTTTCCGTCACCTGCGAAAAAGGAAACGTTACCTTCGACGAAAAAGGACGTGAAACGAAGGCTGATTCGGGGATGATAACAACTCCTCGTGAGATGGATTTATGTATATCAGCCCTTTGCAATCATTCAAGATATTCCTTTGAAGAAACTATAAAAAACGGGTTCATTCCGCTTTCGGGCGGTGGCAGAGCGGGGGTATGCGGAAAGGCTTTTATATCAGACGGAAAAACGGTTTCCGCTTTCGAAATAACCTCAATAAACATAAGGCTGAACAGCTTTTTCCCAAACGTTGCAAAAGAAGCGGTCCTCCTTATGAAAAAAAGTCCCAATGGACTACTTGTCATTTCTCCTCCCGGGGTTGGGAAAACCACATATCTTAAAAGCCTTATTCATTTACTTTCAGGCGGAACGTATACACCTGCATACAGAGTTGGCGTTATTGACGAACGGTTTGAACTATCAGAAGGAATAAAACAAAAAGGCTTTTGTGATTTTCTATGCGGTATGAACAAAAAACGCTCCATAGAGCTGCTTACAAGAACGATGTCGCCTGAAATAATAATTTGCGACGAGATTTCCGAGGACGACGTTTCCGCCATCATCTGCGGATGCAACACAGGGGTAAGTTTTATTTGCTCAATCCACGGAAAAAACACGGAAGATGTAAAGAAAAGAGAGTTCGTCAAGAAATTATTTGAAGCAAACCTCTTTTCATACGCTGTGGAGATATCAAAAAACAATGATGAATACGAATATAAAATATTGAAAACGTAAGAAAGGGATTTTTGGGAATGATAAAAATTTTCGCTATGCTTCTGTTGGTTTCGTCGGGAATTTATACGGGGAACGTAATAAGCAAACATGAATTTGGCAAGTTGAAAAACGCAGAGGAACTTCATTCCCTTATTTCACAGATTTCTGTTGGAATAGAAAAACTCGCCTTACCCCTTTCGGAAATTTTCTCAAAATACGCATCTGCGGAAAACAAAACAGAGAGTGTTAAATCTATACTTTCATCGAGACGTTCCTTCGGGGACAAGATAATGGCTCTCGCAAGAGAATCCTGTTCTCCGCTTCTATGCATGGAGATTAAAGAGTTCACTCAGACTCTTGGACTTGTTGACAGAGATACACAAATAAGACTTGCAAAAAACGCACTTATCTCCATAGAAAAAGAGTTAACACAGAAAAGAACAGAATATTTATCAAAAAGCAAATTGTATAAAACGCTGTCATTACTTATTTCATGCGTTATTGCCGTTTTGCTGTACTGAACGCACTGGGAGGAAAAGCATGGATGTTTCTTTGATTTTAAAAATAGTAGGAGTTGGGCTTCTGACGGGTGTTGGTGTTCAGCTCCTTCAAAAAAGCGGAAAGGACGAGCAAGCAACTTTCGTCACTTTGGCAGGTGTTATTGCAGTTATGCTTGTTTTGATAAGGGAAATTGCAACACTTTTCAGAACCATCGGAAACGTTTTCGGGTTATAAGCCATGAACGTATTTACATACTGTGCCGCCGCATTCTTTTGTGTTTGCGGAATATCATTGCTCAAAAGTGTGAAAAGCGAGTTTGCTCCTTACGCATCGGCAGGGGCGGGAATAATTCTTTTAGGGTTTGCGGTAAAAGAACTGCCACAAATAAAAGAACTATTTGAATACGCAAAAGGGTACGGAAACCTTTTTTCGCCGTTGGTCAAGGCTTTATTTATAGCCTTGCTTTGCCAAATCACCGCAGAAATATGCCGTGATTTCGGTGAAAACGGAATCGCCTCAAAGGTTGAATTCGGGGGCAAGCTCTCCATAATTTATCTGTCTATCCCATTGATAAAGGAGGTGCTTGAAAGTGCAAGGCAAATGCTTTAAGGTTCTCCTTGCTTTTTTGATTTTGCTTTTTCTTCCCCTTGAAGCATCAGCATGGGAAGAAGATACGGTTGAAAGTGACTTGGCGGATTTCTCCCTCGAAGAAAACTCATATCTGACGGATGAAGAAATGGAGGGAGAAAAGGGGATTTTCTTTCCCGAAAAACTTTACGCCATATTCAAGGATGCATTCACCGGCGGGATAAAATCAGTAACCGTAGGATTTTCCGTCACCGTGTCCCTTATCGTCATCGCTTCCCTTTTCAAATCCGCAAAATCATTATCGGACAATTCCGCTTTAAACACCGCTTACGATTTTTTTACCGTACTTCTCATATCCGCTTCCACCTATTCGGTGGCAGCTCAGGTTTTTGAAACCTCAAAAAAATCTCTCGATGGACTTACGGCATACTTCGCATCTCTTATGCCCATAATGACAGCTTTACAGATATCGGGCGGTAACAGTGCCGCCGCATCGTCTTCCGCTTCAACGCTTTTGCTTTTCATCTCAACGGTTGAAATTATATCAGACAAGGTGTTATTAACGCTTTTGGGTATCGCTTTCGCCCTCGCTATAATATCAGCCCTTCCATCTTCCGTAAACCTTGGTGCCGTTTCTTCCCTTATAAAAAACACAGTAAGTGTTTTACTCGCTTTTTTGTTTTCAATGTTCGGGTTTATTATGGTGTTTCAGACCGCAGTTGCGGCGGCTGCTGACAACGCCGCCATAAGAAGCCTTAAATTCGCATCGGGGGTTTTTATCCCCGTTATAGGTAATATGTTGGGTGAAAACATAAAATCCGTAATAACTGCCGTAGGGACGGTAAAAGCCACCGTTGGAGCTATAGGTGCGGTGACGGTTTTTTCCATTATTCTCCCGCCCATAATTTATACCGTACTTTATAAACTTTCCATCCTCCTTTGTGCCATTCTCGCAAAGGTTTTGGGGCTTGACAAGGAATCAAGTTTTCTCTATGAAATCAATTCACTTTTCAATATTCTTGTTGCCATAATGTGCGGAATCGGTGTGCTTTTTATAATATCCGTGGCGGTATTCGCAAAAACAGGGGTAAGCGTATGAAAAATTATTTTACAATTCTTCTCATAGCAGGAATAGCAGGGTCTTTTGCATCTGTTCTTTCAGATGGGTCACATTTAGGGAAATACGTAAAATATATATCCGCTTTGATATGTACCGTAGCTGTGATAAGTCCCCTGTCGGATGCTTTGAAAAGCGTTACTTCTGGTTTTAAAACCGAAAAGGATTTTGATTCCTATATATCGTCAGCCACAGAACAGAATCTTACAGACACAGCAATAAAACTTACGGAAAAAAGACTTTGCGAAGAAATTGAAGAAAAATTTGGAATAATTCCCATGGAGGTTTGCATATCAATAGACATAGACGGAAACGTTAAAGCGACGGTTTCTCTTTCGGAAGAAGATTCAAAACATTCGAAAAAAATAAACGAATTTTTAAATTCGTATACCTTGGGAAAATAAGTTATGAACAAGATAACTAAACTTTTGAAAATTAAAGGAGTGGGATTTATTCTCCTTGCTTTTCTTGCCGGAATAATACTTTTGCTTCTTCCTGACGGAGAATCAAAAAAGAGTTCCGACGTGGTTTCTTCCGTAGAATATGCATCCGCGTTGGAAAACGATTTGGAAAAGCTTCTGAAAACCGCCTGCGGAGTTGAATGTGAGGTTATGGTAACGCTGGAAGGCGGGTATTCCTATTCATACGCCGCAAACGAAAAGTTAAACACGGAATATTCAGAAAACAAACCGACCTCAAAAAACGTTTCGAAGGACTACGTTATAATCTCCGAAAACGGAAACGAAAAATTAGTTGTACTTAAAGAAAACCTGCCCGAAATAAGAGGGGTTGCCGTTGTTTGTAAAAAGGGCGGTGAAGCGGAACGGCTCAAAATTATCGCTTTAGTTACCGCACTTTTTGATTTACCCGACAGTGCCATAGGCTGTATTGTGGGAACTTAATTTGCTGTATAAGTCTAAAAAAAAGACAATACATATATAACAAATCAATGGAGGAGAATATGAACAGCGAAAACAAATTCAAAGTATTATGGAGAAAGGTCAAAAACTACGATTACAAAAAAATTCTGAATTCAAAAGTGTTTCTCGGTTCGGTTTGTCTTGTTCTCGTAGTTGCGGCTGTAGGGGTAAGTATGCTTATTCCTTCAGGCAAAAATGAAGATGATGAAGCAGGAAAGATCCTTGGGAACCCAATACTCGTAGGAAACAATCAAAGCGACGTTGAAAAAGACGACTCTTATTTTTCCGATGCAATGACAAACCGTGAAAAAGCAAGAGACGAAGCAATAGCAGTTCTTCAGACTATTGTTGACAGCGGAGACGCCCTTGCGGACACAAAAGAGCAAGCTCTCTCAGATATCGCAAAAATCGTTGAAGAAATGACTATGGAAGCGAACATAGAGGCTCTTATTAAAGCGAAAGGCTTTTCTGAATGTGTTACTGTTATTTCAGGTGATAAAGCAAACGTTATCGTGAAAAGCGACGGACTTTTGGAAACCGAAGTTGCACAAATAGCCGAAATCGTTTATTCCGAAGCAGGAATTACCCCTGCTAATATTACCCTCGTAGAGAAAGCATGACGAGTCAATTCGGAATTCGGAATTCGGAATGCTGAATAATAAAAGCTCGGTTCGAGGTTTTTCCCTTGAATCGAGCTTGTTTATTATATCAAAATCGACCCCATCCCCGTGTCCCGCTGATACACAATAATTCACTTTTCGAACGTAGTGAGAAAAGTTTCCTTAACTTTTTGCGTAGCAAAAAACATCATATTGGCGTAGCCAATACATCATACGCCGAAGACGTACATCATATGAAAGCGAAGCTTTCGTATATCATAGCAAACGCTTTGCGTTCAGAGAATAGGAAAAAATGACGTGATTGGAAAAGCAGCCCCCGAAGCTGTACCGACGTACTGCGAGAGGGGATGCTTTTTCAAAGCAAAAAGAAATACAATTCAAGAAAAAATCCGAAAGATTTTTTCTTTCCTTAACTTTTGGCAAAGCCAAAAATTTCACGTTGCAAAGCAACATTTCATCCGCGAAAGCGGATTTCACTCGCTGAAAGCGAATTTCACCGCAAACGCTTTGCGTTTGCTACGCTTTCGGTCCTCTGTAACCTCTCAACCTCATCATCCAATCATTTTCAGCGACGCTTTCCCAAAGCTTCCATATCTGATAATAGGTATATTCCGGGTAAGCCTCTTTGAGTATACCAAGGACGTTATTGCTATAATCCCCGCTCATGAAAAGTTTTGCCGCATCTCTTATCTGGGAATCTGTATATCCCGATTTTTCTTCCGAGAATTTCAATGCCGCATCCTCTTTGCTCATACCTGTTATCTGACAAAGCAAATCATAATTCCCATATTCTGCCAACGATACGGCATAATTAAGGAGTTTTGAAAGGTCTGATGCATTTTGTGCGTTGGGCAAAACACCGCTTGATGCTCCACCGTTCACACCGCTTATAATACCGTTCACAGCACCGCCAACAACACCGCCAACAGTACCCGAAGGCTTAATGCCGAGGTTTTCGAGCAAGGATTTATCTCCGACCTCAAAGGCAAGTTTTGCTTTTTCCAATTCTCTGTCGGCTTCGCTGTCGTTCAGTTTACTTTCGTTTATATAACTTTCAAAATTCCTTTTTTCCTCGCTTTCTCTGTTGTCGAGGAATTTATCCACAGCAGATTCGTACAATTTTGACATAGCACCTGCCAAGGCTTCGTCATTTGAAAGTTTCGCTTTTGACATTTCAAAATCCGTATCGAACAGTTTTTCCTGTCTGTCTCTGCCTATTTCGTTATAATTATTCTGATACTCATTTGCAAGGGACAAATAAAGATTATCAGCCGCACCGCCGTTGAGTCCAGACGCATCCAATTTTTCGGGAAGTTCCTTCGATGCTGACAAATAGGAAATATACGCCTGCCTTGCCAGCTCATCGGACTCTCTGTTTATATTCTTTTTCTTTGCTTCAAATTCAGAAAGTCGGGTTTCAAGAGAAGCGTTGAGAGCATCCTTTTGCTTCTTCGCAGACTCCGCATACCCGCTATCCGAAAGAAAAGAAAGAAAATCTTCGTAATCATAAATTTTTGAATAACTCATTTTTTACTCCATTCCTTATGTATTTCATCGAATCTGCCGTTGTTTATATATAGTCCTCTTACGTATTCCTTTCCGGATGTAACGTAATATATCCGTTGAACAGAATATGGAACACCTTGGTAGAGACAAGTTGTAACGTCGAGAATGAACGCACTTTTTTCGCTTTCCGTCGCTGGTGGATTCTTAACGCTTCCGGGGAGTCCGCTGAAATAGTATTCACCGCTTTCAACGTAATCGTTAAGGTCGCTTCCGCTTGGAATCTCCTTTCGCAAAACGGCAAAATTAGCCTTTTCCTTCATGCCGAAATATTCCGCCAAGGCTTTTGCTTCCGCCTTGGCTATTTTTTTAAGATTTTCATTTACCATCAAGAATTCACATTCTTTTTTGTTTGTATGAAAACCGTGTTCTATGATAAATGAATATTCAACCTCGCTTTTACCTGCAACGGAACTTCTCAAAACTCCGTAATAATCTGCTCCTGCGGAATTTTTCTTCGTCAACGCACCTCTGTTCCATGCGTCAGTTTCTTCCTTCATAACGTCAGTTACGGCAGAAACGAGTTTTTGGCAAAGTTCCTTTGAAACATCCCTTTTAACGCTGTAAAATCCGCAAACGTAAGCGGCGGATTCCGCATTACTTACCGCATTTGAGTGAAGGGAAAGGAAGATTTTACTTTTGCTGTTTATAGCGAGGCTTCCACGTTCGGAAAGTGTGGGGTTATCGTCCTCGTCCCTCGTCATTACAACCTCAACGTCTCTGTATCTGAGCAACTCCTCACGCAAGTAATTTGCGAGAATGAACATGGCGTTGCCTTCGTAATACCCTTTTATAACTCCTGCGTTTGTATTTTTTGTATGCCCTGCGTCAATGGTTATTATCATATGTTTCCTCCTCTGACGTTTTAGCAAGTTGATTTGCATAAACAGCCGTTGCCGCCATGAATATTCCTTGCACCGTACCACCGCAAAGGCTTTCCCATATGCTTTTATTCATGGACGAGCATATGTAAAACGTGGAAAGACCCGTGGCTAAAACGCCTAAAATCAAAGGGATATATTTGTTTTTCACGGACGTTTTATGCTTTATCCACCATCCCGTCACGTTAAGAAATGGGACGATGAAAAGCAGTTCGGGATAAATATATTCCGTCATATCCATTATATTTTACCTCCTTTATATTTGTTATTTATGTGCGTTTTCGTTGAGATGACGTTCCAACTTCCCTTTCATTTCGGGAACTGTATGATTTGCACCAAGTTGTTGAAGTCCGTCAAGACAAGCGAGCAACGCATAGAAAATCAAGGTCTGTTCGTCTTTTATTCTCTTTATTTCCTCGGCTTGCTTGTTCTGATTAAGATACCTGCGATACAAAGAAAACACCAAGGCAAAAATTGAACCGAGTGCCCCGATAACCGCGCCTGCGGTTATAATCGTATTTGCATCTATATACATTTAAACCTCCAGATAGTTATACGTTCTGTCGCTTCCCACGCCTAAACGAACCATATAAACCTCTCCCGTTATTTTATTGACCGTAACGAAGTCCACGGCACATTCCGTGTCTCCTTCTCTTGTTTCTTCAAGGCTGTCATAGGACATATCCGCATCGGAAGTTATGGTTACGCTTTTGAAGGAAAGTTTCTTTCCGTTTTGTGAATCAAATGAGGTTATAACGTCCTTATGAATATGACCTGCAAACCAACCGATAACCTCTCCCTTTTTATTAAAGGAAACGTAAACGGAAGCGTTATTTTCTTCGTCAGCACCACTCGAATATTCGTTCACATATGTCTCACCATTTACGAAAGCATTTACAATTCCCTGCAAGAGAAATGCATCACGCAGGTTGCTGTGGTCATTGTTGGTAATGGGAGAGTGGGAAACGAAAACAACGCTCATATCTTCGGGGACAGAAAGAAGAACGTCGCAAAGCCAACGTATCTGTTCATTACCAAACCCATACCCGTCTTCATTGTTAACCGTTCCGTCTGCATTTGTTTTATAGTTGAACCAAACGGAATTGAGAACGATAAATCTTGTTTTTGAAGAAATATCATCCACATAGTAATACGTTCCGTCTCCTCCGAATATTCTGTTTTGGAAAACCGCCATAGGGGCTGTGAAAAGGTTGTATTTTTCTTCCCAGGGAAGATGGTATTTTTCTCCCGTGTTCAGAGTATATGAACCGTCGTATTCCCCTATAGCTCTGCAGAATCGTCCTTCGGGAATACATTTTATAAAATCGGTGAAGGCTTTTTCGTTTGCTTCCATATCAGCCTTGGAAGAAACCGTAGTATCTACGCCCGAATCTCCACCGTAGAACACAAATGGAATATTACATTCTTTTGCAACGTGGGAAACCAGATCTGCGGAATACCCAAGACTTTTATGATTATCCGTGAAAAATGCAAAAGTGACACCGTTTCTTCCAAAACTTTTCGTCTTATCCTTGATTTTTTGAACTGCTTGTTCCACAGCGTTATCCCAAAGGGATGGGTATGATTCCTGATGTTTTTCCAAACCGTCAAGCTGTTGTTCCAAAAGGTAAATACCATCGGAATTGGTCTGGGCTATTTGTTCAAGTTCGTTCACTTTCTCGGTGTATTCCGAGGAGATAAACTGTATTCCCGTTGATTGCCAGCCAGACGTTGTTGATGAAGCACCATCGCTTTCGTTGAGAAAATCGATGAAAAGATTTTTTACAGCCGTGTCATTTTCTTTAAGCTCATTCTGGCTCAACCTTAAACAAATCCTCAAATACGAGGGAAGGCCATCGAAAAACAAACTTTCGTCCAACTCCACATTAAAAACTCCGTCTGCATAGTTACCAAGCTCCCATGCATAAACGCCCACAAGATATGAGTCCTCATCGTATCCTTCAATGTAAATCACCGTCTCGCCAGGTACATGATACACCTCATTTGCGTACACTTTTATAAAGTAAGGATCGCTCCATGTAATAGGGATAGCAGGAGTTGTAACGTAACCCGCTTCATTTTTTATTGTTTCACTATGTAACCTACGGTTTATCTCCAAACCCGTTGCATAGTTATATTTCGCAGATCCGCCTTCATTGTATGCGTATAAGTATCCGTCGGGAAGAACGTACATCTTCGTATTATCCGTACATTCATCGGTTGTCCTTGCAAATTCGGGAGATACGCCCAAAGAAGCGTCAATTTCCTTTTTCAAACTCGTCTCAATGGAAGCTGAAATTTCCTCAATTTCATTTTCTGTAAAATAGTCCTGCCCTTTTTGGGGAGTGTATCCATTTACGCCGTCTTCTATAACAACACTTTTTGTGTTTTCCCCCTTTGTAAGTACCAAAGTCGTATATCTGCCGCTTTTGCTTACGGAAATATCTGTTTCCACAGAAGGTGTTTCCTCGTCACTAATATTGGAAGAACCAACTTCTTCCCAGTAAAATTCACTTTCGAACTCTTTCGAGCCAACGAGCCATGAAATATTTTCTTCGATCTGGTCTATTACGTATCCGGAACACAAATCGGTATAAAGGCCTGATGTATACCCCTTTAAGTGAGATATTCCGTCCATGGAAAAATTATCGGATGCCCATATGCATGAGTAGCCGTCACCTTTTGAAAAAGCAAGAACGTATCCGTCCAATGAGGTGGAATATCTAATCTGCAAATAAGCCTTTACATTTTCATCCGTCGGAGAAACGAGGGTCATTACGTTCATATAATGCGTTCTGTCCACCACGTCCGTGAATTTTTCAAGGTTTGCGCTTCGAAAAGCGGCATATCTTTCCTTCACTACGTAAGGGTCAAAATAAAGCCTTCCGCAAAGGTCTCCCGCGAAAAGCCCCGACGTTTCGGGAAATTTCGCCTTGCAGACAAATAATTTGTGTTTAGCATCAAGAACGTCAAAAACTTTCACGATTTTCATTAAATCGTCGGCTTCAGGCTCATATAAAGAACTTACGTTGATTATGGCATTCGGTGACGCCATCTCGTAAAGAAAATTCAACGCACTCACTACAGAAGGTGCAATAAAATCAAGGTTGGACATCTCACCTATACTGCGTGTTATATTGACAACACTCTGCAAAAACGAATCTTTGAGAACGGTTATTTTTTCGCACAAGTCTGAACCCGATATATCAACGGCTGATATATCTCCTATATCGTTAATCAAAGCATTCAGCGTTTCTTTGAGTATCTCCACAGCCTGAACGTTTTCTGACGAATTTTTCTCCAACACCTTACTTTCAGTAATAAGGTTATTAAGGCGGGGAATTACAACCTCTCTTGATAATCTGTCAAATATTTTTTTATTTTCTTCGGGTGTGCCCGTAAGCACCGTAGGTGCGGCGCAAACCCCTTTTTCATTTATTTCTTCTTCAGTTATAATTTTTATTTCTTCAATCATTTTTTCTCCTTTTCCACCGTCAACGGATATAATTATTTTTCTGAACGTATTCCGTACCGAAAGCAATAAGAACGAAGGGTTCAGCCTTGTCATTCATCAATCTGAAACTTACCGAGTCCGTATTTCTGATTCTCACCTTTCCGCATAGCGTTACTTCGCTTCTGTTGGAAGAAAAACTGACGCTTTCAAAATCCACCAATGAAAAATCCCAGTACCTTCCCCTGCCCATGCTGTCATAAACAGGCTTTTCATGCCATACGCCGTCGGTTTTGGCGTATATTTTCACCCCTGTATTCAGATATGCACCTATTTTTGCAGAAACGGAAACGAAAGTCTTTTCCTTGAAAAACGTCCTTCCCGTAATCTGTGCCGTATCAAAAAAGCATACCACCTTTTCTCCGTCATCCGTATATGATGCGTTGGATGAATGATCGGTGAAAAATCGAAAAATCGTTCCGTCGTCGCTTCCGAAATAAAGTCTTTCTCCGTCTGTCCACGTTACCCTTGCTTTAATATTTTCCCAGTAGAAACATTCATACTGAAAGGAACAAAGAGGCGTGCCCTCAAAATAACTTTTATTGCTTCCGTCAAGAATATAAGCCTTACCGCCTGCGGTTATTATAAAGAAATCACCGAAAATGGTGGCATGAGCATTTTTCAATTCATCCCCCAATTTTGCAAACGCATCTCCCAGATATGCGCTTCTCAACTGACAAACCTTCTCCGATGTCACATCGGAAACCGTAATTCCAAAAACACCCTTTCGGCTTAAATACAAAGCCTCACCATTTAAAGGGAGAGACGTAAAAGGCGAAGACAACGCGGGAGCATAAAACTCGTCCGTTATAACGAATATATCCCTACCGTCATTCGCTTCTGCACCGTCACGCTTTATTATTCGGCTTTTACCTTCGGAACTCCCCTGCTCAAAATGAGTATAAAGAGAACCGCCCTCAACGGAATATCCGCTTATATTTTCATCTGAAAGTTTTGAATAGTTCATATGTGGAAAATATGAAAAATCTCCCGATGCGCTGAAAAAGTCCATTCCCTTGTGATCTTTATTACCGCCTATGAACAGTCTGTCGTTTTTTCCTTTCATTCCGAAAACCGTTCCCACCGTACAACCGTAAAGCATGGATTTGTTTCCTTCTTCCTTCTTCGCGGTTATAATAACGTTATCCATACCAACAACGGAATATTTTTCGGGTGCGGTTTTAAAAGTCACAGTTCCGTCTCCAAGGGATACGGAATATTCGCCCCTGTCCAACGTTCTGAACTCACCGTTTTCATCCCTTATTTCAACGCTTATAACCTCTGATAAACCGCCTTTTTCCAATTTATAAGTCTTGCTCTCGCCGTCAGAGAGAAACTGTTCTTTCCAGACGTCAGACAAAAGATTGTAATCTTCGTATAAAGTTCCGCCCCCTGCGGGAGTTTTTGAAATTATCACCGTTGGAACGTATGCAACGCTGTCCAAGGTTTTACATTCACCCTCTACGTTTACTGTATATATTCCACCGAAAGAAAGAATATAAAGATTGTCGGAAGCGGGGATAAAAACGCTTTTTTCGTCTGCGAGATTTTCAAATATGAGATTTTTTTCTCCTTCATCCGTAACGAAAAAAAGTTTTTCCCCCGAATGTATATAATGCTTCCCGCCAAAGAAACAAGCTCCGTTTATTCTGCTTCCAAAGCCTTCCCCGATCAGCCTTTCGTAACCCATCCTTTTTCTGATAGAACCGCTTTTATCCCTTATCATATTAACGCATAAAGGGGAGCGGTTCTTATCAACGTTTTCAGGCGAATCCCAAAGATCTATACCTCCAAATTTCGTAACCGTCATCGTACTTACGGAATTTGACGGAGGTAAACTGAATTTTGCCATTAAACCCCTCCTTTTTTAATTTTTCCTTGGGGACTTTTTGAAAGAAGTCCCCAAAAACTTTTAATATTCTCAAATCCAGCCTGTAACGGACGTGAATTTTTCCTTATTCTTTCCGTCACGGAGTATCATAGCGGAAAGTCTCGCAAGCCCTGTCTCAAATTCGTTGCGAAGCTGAACCGCCTGTCTCATATCGTCATCCTTGAAAATCTGAGAAGCCATATAAAGAGGAAGCAGAGACCCAGCCATAGGCAAAAGCCTTATCTCCTCCTCGTCAGGCGTGGACGCCGTTATGACTTGCGGGAGCGGATTATAATAAACCGTAACCTCGCCTTCAAGCCAGGCAGGCAAAACAAGAACAGATGCGGCTTCCGTAACGTAGCCGTAAATACGCTGTCTTACGCCCCCCGAATCGATATATACCTCATCCGTAAAGGAACGGAAATCATCCGCATACGTATTCATATTGAATCTGGAATAATTACCGCTGGTTCTCTTTTTTTCAAAGCTCAATGATTTTACGCCCACACCCCCTGCGCAGGCGAGGAGATAGATCCCCTCGTTTGCCGCAGCAGGCATATACCCGACGTAAGACTCTTTGGCGTCGCTTATGACAACCGTTCCGTCCTCCGTGGCGAAAAGCCGTTGCAGAGTTGCTTTTTTAATGTCTTTCCAAGTCATCAGATAAGTTCATCCGCACCGCCGACACCGCCGACAGCCATAGCTCTCCAATCGTTGAAGCCGCACATGAAACGGGCGTAGCCCTTCCAGATGTTGTTGTCGTTGTTATCGTCAACAGCAGAGCGAACTTCGAGGGGAACTCTGTCAATCCATACAGCACCGCCGTTTTGCTGATTGTAGGAACTGTCAAGGATTATGTAAGGCATATTGCTTGCGGAAGTATTGATAAACTGATTGAGATAGGGCCAGATAATAACGTTCCACATACCAAACTGATAGTTGAAGTTGTTATTTGCGCTTCCGGGTTCACGTTCAGAGCCTATTACGCTGAACACGGTATCGATAAGTTCTGCGTTATAAGGAATAACAATAGTATCGGGAGCGATGTTGAGGATGTTTCCGTTATCGTCCTTGAAAAGACTCATTTTTTCAACGATTCTGCCAAGGTTGGATTTGGAAAAGAGGTTGGAGAAACGGTTTGACTGAACGTCACCGTTCACCTTTGAGGGATGGGCACCGTGGAAGAAGGAAAGTCCGTCCGCACCGCTTACGGAATAGGATTTGCCGTTCAAGGAAACGTCCGTTCCGTTAATAGCGCCTGCAAGCATTCTTGCACCGAAACGTTCACGGGTACGGTAATAGCTGTCTGTGAAAGCAACAGGTTTATGTTTGAGGTCAAGAAGCTTTGAATCCTCTATCATTTCACGGGTGATAACGAATTCGCTTTTCCAGGTTTCAGGTTCGATAACCTTGGAATATCCTTCCTGCATATCTGCTTTGGGGTATGCACCGCCTTCGCCAACGGGAAGGAATTCATCCATGCTTGTAACGGAGGTGATTTTCTCCGCAAAGTTTTTGGAATTTTCAACCATATAAATATTTTTTATCTGGCTTTTTTCTTCCCAGGCTTCTGCTTTCTTTTCGATGTTGAAAAGAATGGGTTCTTGTGATTTGCCGAAAATGCTGTTGTTAAGATTTGAAGATTTAGAAAATGTAAGTCCTGCCATGTTTTTTCTCCTTTTTATTTATAAATTAAAATTTTACCGTAACCTTGTCGGTATCAATATCAACGATTTCTGCAACGCCTGAAGCGGTCGTTGCCGTAACGCCCAAGGCGTCTGCGGAAAGGGTTACCTTGTCCCCTGCCTTCAATTCGGAAGCATCTTCATAAATGGGAGCTGTGAAAAGGTAAAAATCCATAACTCTCATAACTGGAACGAAAGTTTCGTCCTCCTTGCAGATAACGTCGCCAAGACAGATAAACACGGGTGTAGCTGTGCTTCCGCATTTTGTAAGTTTACCCTCTGACAAAACGAGGGCTTCGCCGTAAAGGAAGGTTTCTCCCTTTTTGCCTTCCACGTATTCTATGGAAGGGGTTGTGTTTGCAAGTGAACATTTAAGTTTGAATGACATATTATTTCTCCTTTTTATTTGTTATGCTTTAGCCAATTGTAAAACCGCGTTTCACAATCGGCTATGTTTTTATTTGTTGTGTTGTTTATAGTGTTTTTTGATTTCTCCGTCCGTAATATTCGGATATAAGGATTTATACAGAGAATAAGTTTCTGCGGGAACGTCAACCGCGGCTTCCCCGCCTCCTGTTCCTGCCCCCGTGAGATGCTTTTTTGCCCCCACTCTTGCAAGAGCCGAGCGTACAGCGGCAGTTTTTATCCTTTGGGAAAGTTTCTTTTGATTGGTGAGGATAAACGCATCCGTAAGGGAATAACCCCTTCTTACCTTTTCGGCAAATTCATCTGCGTTTTCCATAAGAATGAGATCGTCAAAACTCTTTACCGAAGGGTCAATGGAGCTTATTTTTCTGAATTCCGCTTCTATTGCCCTTCTTTTAGCTTCTCCCTCTCTGCGAAGTCTCGCTCTTTCGGGATTAACGAATTCTTCATCGGGTTGAATGACGGTTTCCGTCTCAGAATGAATTTCGGTTTCTTCCGTTTGAATTCCCGTCTGATTCGTCATTTCTTCTTTTTCGGTTTGATTTTCCATACTGTGTGAACTTCTCCTTTTTGATTATTAGTTTTTGGCTGTGGTTTTCTTTGAACCCTTTGGAGCTTTCTGCTTGTAGATAGCTTCTACGTACTGTGAACTTTTGTTTGTGATTTTACCTGCATATGTCTTGCTCACCTCTACACCTCCCTTCCTACTGATTTACAGCTTGTTCCAAGTCGGGCAGATTGGGACTTTGGATTTTTTCCATAAGTTGCGCTTTGATCTCCCCTGCGCCTGGATAATGGAAACGTTCCATAACGTTCCAGAACAAAACGAGAGTTGAAACGTCTGCGGGATTTCCGAACGTGCCTGATGCAAGATTATTTCTTGTTTCAGCCCACATTTTTTCTCTGTCTTTGCTGAGAGATGAGGAATCGTCGCATGAGAATATGAAATCATCGTTCCAATAAAACTCTCCGTATTCATCTTCGCAGAGAAAATCGTAGCGGTTGAACTGACCGTAAACTCTGTTTCCCTTGCCGTCCATGCTTACCAAAGTTCTTGGTTCATCGGCGTAAGCGAGCATGAATTTGAAAATCGTTTCATAAAGTCTGGCATACGCCGCATTTTTCATTACACGCTTGCTTTCAAGTCTTCCCGCACTCTGCGCCGCCGCAAATTCCTTTGCAACACCCGACGTGGCGGTGCTGTCGCTTCTGCCCTGAAAACTGTCCGTAATGCCGAGAATTTCTCTTGCCTCGTTGTAAACGTGCCTCATGTAAGTAAGGTCTCCCGAAATATCAGCCTGAACGTTGAACACCTGCATCATGTTCATTTTATCGGGGCTTTCTATCCTCATTATTTTGAATTCCTCGTCCGTCGTTTCCAAATCCACGTCAATGGGCAACGTGAGAACAGAACCGCCCTTCAACAGTTTTTCCTTAATTTTGGTTGAAAGCATTTTTATTGTGTTCTGCTGGTCGGAAATCACGTCAACGTCGCTCTCGCCCAAAAGCTGACCGAAAACGGAAATGTTTTTTCTGAGAATAATGGGATAAATATTAGGCTTGTAGTATGGAACTTTTCTCATTTCGGGAACGGGTTCAAAAAGCGGGTCTGTATACAGATTTTCCGTCTCGTCAAAGAACTCGTCTTCGCCGTAGCGTTCTTCGTTTTCCACAGGCACACATGAAATAATTCTTCCGTCAGAACAAACTATATCCTCGTAAAGTTCCTCGAAATCCTCTTTTTCAAGAACGAACTTTTCGCTTCCGCAAAGGGTGCAGACGTCCTTCCCGATTTCACCGCATTTTGCACACCTTGATACGTATCTTGACTGATAATCGTCAAGGTATTCAAGAAGGGTATCCCCTGTGAAAACGATTCTTCCGATGCTTCCCTCTCCGTTTTTGAAAAATCCCGTCACAACGGTAACAAGGTCATCCGCCGCAGACGTATCTTCAACGCCTCTTATATCGGGAATGGATTCGGCTTCGTCTGTTTCGAAACCGTATCTGCTTTTGAGATAGCCCCTCGTCCTTGCGGATTCCACGAAAATATAATCCATATTATCCGTAGAGCCATATATTCCGTCTTGTGGGATTATCTGTTTGGGATGCTCAACAGAAACGGAAATTTCACCCGCCGTCCCTTTCTTTCTGATATCATCATCCCATTCGCAGAGAAAATAACTTCCGCCTTGGATGTAAGCCGTCCTTTCCTGAAGGTCATTAAGCTGTTCAAAGGGCAAAATGTCAAGGATGTTTTTAAGCATATCCTCAATTTCTTCCGCAAGCCATTCGTCCTCCTTGCGTTTCGCCGTAACCTTTGGGGCGGGTATGGATGAATCTATCTCCGATTCAATGTTTTCAAAAACTATATTTCTCACGTGGGTAGCACTTTTTTCGGATTCATCACCCGATGGGGAAAATATGGTTTTCGTACCTCTGTAAAGAAGTTCTCTATTGTCCATCAGTTTTCTTTGAGATTCAAATGCGTTTTTGCTGTTTAAGTATTTTTCTTTAAAGTGTTCAAATTCTTTTTTTCTGTCGGTTATTTTTTTACTTTTCGTCATACGTTCTCCTGTTTTCTTATTTGTTTGAAGGCTTACCCCATTTACTCAACAGATATTTCTTTTCCTCACGGCTTGCGGCTTTGTAATCCTCCAACATATCCTTCGTCCATTTACACGTGGGCAGTTCCTCAGTCATACTTTGACTTCCGCGTATCATATACGCTATTCCCAACGCCATAACCAAATCGTCGTGAGCACCCTGAACCGCTTCGGGACGTCTTGCTTCGTTATAAACGAACGTAAGCATCTCCCCTGCTGTTGCTCTGTCCGTCACGTTTTCGGGTGCATCTCTGACGGCGGAAACAAGAGAAGCGATAAGAAGGGGTCTCGTCTTTGAATTTGTGACAAACCCATAACTCTTTTTCACGGAATGGGTGTAGTTGTCAACGCTTTCTCTCACGTATTGTTTCGGATATCCAAGGCGTTCAAGCTCTCTGACGGGATAGGTGGAAAAGTTTGTCTCTATGCCTATGAGTGCTTTGTTATAATACATTCCGAGACAATACATCTGACGGGCATACATATCCTCATCGTATCTATGACAAAGAACGGCAACCTGCTTTCCCGTTGTATTGTCAATAACCTGACCTGCAAATCTGTCGCTTCCGTTCCCCGACGTGTCGCCTCCTATAACGTAAGGAACGCCCTTTTTGGGATGCTCGTATATTTTTATCTCGCCCATTTCCTTCTTTGAAAAATGGAAATCTGTGATTTTCGCT
>JAZOCZ010000086.1:0-9921 GCA_045596755.1 Eubacteriales bacterium
GGATTGCGAGAGTCATTATTAACATAACGACTGTGAGGAGGGATAAAAACTTTTTCATGTTTTTGAGTCCTTTCTGTTTTGTTTTTTTGTTTTTTTGTTTTTATTTTTATTTTTTTATTTTTATTTTTTTATTTTACGGTATGAAATGAGTCTTGACGTCACAGCCAGACAAAGAGCTAAAAGCATAATTGCAAAGCCACCCCATATACACATAAGGTAACCGTAACTTCCCGTTGAAGGAAGCTCAAACCCTCTGCCATGTATATAGTAGTTTGTGACTGTCGTTTCGTATCTTGGAACGTCACCGTCGTTAATTGTTATAACTTCACCGTAAACGGGATCCCAATCTTCCGTATCCCAGCTTTCTTTGATGCTGTAAACAATAACGTTTCCTGCTTCATCTGTATATGGAAGCCCCAAAAAGCTATCGCTCCAATTATTTTTAAGGCTGAGCGTTACGCTGCGACCTGTGTCTTTTCCGTTGGCGAAAAGCTTTATTGTAACTTGCGCTTTCATATAATCCGCTTCGGTGGACATTCCCAAATCCCAAAGCTTTGTAACCTTAACTGAGGTTTCAACCTCCAAAGGAACGTTGGTGATTTCATAGGCGAAGCCTGTTACCTGCTCGATTTTTTCTTCGCTTACCCTCTCTGTAAGTCTTATAAACATAGCTCCCGGTGCCCAACCTGTATGGGAGCCTGTGCCGTTATCATTAAGCCCACCCCAATAATAATGGGAGTTGTTATAATAGAGGGAGAGAGACATTCCCGAATTGGAGCTTGAAACGGTGAGATTCTGATAATTTGTGTTGCTGTAGGTCAGATAGAAATATGTTCCGTTTCCATTGTATTGGCAAGTTATTATCTGACCTGCTTCGTTTGTAAGCTTAACTGTGTTTCCGCTTACTGTAGCTTTCCAACGGGCGAGGGGAGAGGATTTTGCAACGGATTCTGTTACGTATATAAATCCTCCTGAGCTTTCACCTGCGGAAGAAAGATATCCCGAACTTGTGTTCAGTATATATACTTTTCCGTTCTGGAAACCGCTTGAAGAACTCCACGCCTCTTGGGAAACGACTATTCTGTCAACCTTTTCAATCTTTGAATAATATCCCGATTTATAAGCTTCTTCAACGCCGTATATAACCTCTGTTCCATCTTCATAATACTTTGGAAGATTGATCCAGTTATGTGTCCAGTCGTTTTCTTCACTCAATTCGATTTCCTGAAGTCTTCTTACAGTTCCGTCTTTATCAGTAACGGTAAGATAAACCGTAACGGAATCTGCCGTGTGGTCAAGGTTATCGTCCCATTTTTTCAAAGCCTTGACGGTTGTCGTGTCATTTACCCAGCTTGGAGCGTTTGTAGCTACGATATAAGCCCTTTGCGTTTCTTCATCAATTCTGAATCCGTGAACAGTGAAACCGCTTGAGATTATTCCGTCTTCTTCCATAAGACTTACGCTGTAGGATGCTTGTCCGCGTTTATCGATTGAAACGCAGATTATACCGTGGGCGTATCCGTATCCTTCCATGATTGGAGGAGCCGTTTCTTTTATGTAATAGGTGTTACCTGCACTCATACCCCACATATTTGCTTCTCCGTTCTTTACGGCGAAAACGTTTGTAGGCTCGTCACCGTTTTCGTAAGAAGCTTCGCTTTCCCAAAGGGAAGCGGGAATTGTACAAGCTTTGTCTGTGTATACTGAAAATTCTGCGCCGTTTAGAACGTCTTTTGTAAGAACGTCCTCTTTCTGAATGCTGAAGCTGAATCTTGGTGCTAAGTTAAAATATATAGCACAGTTGGATTGTGAGCTTCCGCGTTCAAGATAATAAAAGGTTAAGGTGTGCTCACCTTCTGTAAGGTCGGTTATAGTTCCCGTCTGTGTGCCGTTAACCATAACAACACCTGTTGAGAAGTTGATATCACCGCTTTCAATACCGTGAATACCACCGATATCAAGAACGAGCTTCCCATCAATCAAAACCCAAACGTCGTCGTCGCCCGAGAATTTGAAGTGCATATCCTTGCCGTATAGGTCTTTGTTTCCGTATTCTCCGTTTGCATCAACCTCGCCCGGAGAGTTGGGAAGATAAAAATCGATATCAATGCTCATTCCGAAAAGGAAGTTTGTTCCAACGTTTGAAGTAGAGTTGTCCTCCGTGTTGTACTTTGCATCGTACATATAATGGATATTGCCCGCGTGTTCCCCGTAGAGTCCGTTGTAAGTGTAGGTTCTGACGTCCTTTCCGTTTCCGTTTGCGTATGGAGAGTTGAACGGCAAAAAGTCTGAATAAGAGCCGTCTCCTGATGACTTTGCGGAGTCTGTAGTTCTTTCAAGGTAATCATAAACGTAAAAACGTTCATCGCTCTGGTTGTACGATGCGGCGTTTAGTGCTGAGTCGTAATAGTAATATCCATAGTTCGGGTTTGTGGAATCTTCCATAACCTGAAACAAATGGTCTGCTGTTCCCAAATAATTCTTTCCGATTATTCCCGTTTTGGAATTTGGATCATAAGATGTATTGGGATTGAAAAGCATATCCCCTAAAGCATCATAATAAAGTCCTGGGTAAACGGTTCCGTTTGTATTTATATCGTTTGTGTTTCTCGGGTATGAGAATTTGCCGTTTGAATCCCAGTCTCTGAATATGTAATTAAGGGTATTTTTGTTCTCATAAGCAACGATTCCGCTTGTTACAAGGTTCCATGTTTCAGAATGTCCCGACGAATCAACGTTTATCGTTGGATTTGAGGACATAACGTCAAAAAGATAACCGTAATCAAAAACCCTTGTGGTTATAAAATCGTTTGTGCTTATTGTGTTTACAACGTGGGAGTTATATTCCCCGATATCATAAGTTCCTGCTACCCAGTCTGCATAAAATACCGTATTTCCCGTAACGGTAACTTCTTCGCCCGGAGCATAATATTTGCTGTTGGTAATATCATACCAGCCTTTTAAAACGTAATTGTATTTTGTTGGTGTCTGCCATTCTTCAGGAAGCTTCAAAACGTCTCCCACGGATACGCTGTAGCTTTTGTCGAGAGACCCGTCAATTCCCATCAAATGACCGTTTGTTCCGTCCAACCATACTGTGCAACGGCTTGTCATACCAAAATAATACGTTGCGGCACTTCCTTGGTTTCTCGTCATCACAAAGGAGGAGCCGTTAAGCATAGCGTATTCAGAGTTGCTTCTGACCTTTACACCGCTTCCTGAATTAACGAGAACGCTTGTGTACCTGCCTGAGGTTGTAACGTCACCTGAATGGGCATGCATGTATCTGCCTGTCGATACGTTCTGAATATAATATGTGTTAGAGCTTGAATAAGTGAAAGTCCAGAGTAAAGAATCTGTATTTGCAGAGTCTGTCGTTATATTGCCGTTTGAATCAATGTAAATACGAACAGCGTTTCCGTTGCCGTCGAAAGCATAGTAATTACTTCCGCTTTGGGTGTAAAGCACGAAAAGGTTTGTGCTTGTGAAAAGACTCTGATTATAAGTTACAGTTTTGGCGAATGATTCGCCTGCTCCTAAAATGTCAACTCCAATATCGGACGAGTTTTCGATAATAGTAAGGCTGTTTTTCGGTGATACAAGTCCGTATCCTGAAATTGAGGAATCGGAGAGGGAATATACGTTTTCCTTAACTTCGTTTTCAAAGTCACCTTCAATAACAACTATTTCTTTTTGTGACAATGCAACAACGATTCCCGTTGAATCTGCCTGTCCATTTTGATTTCTGTCAAAGAATACAATGTCTCCCAAAATCGGGGAGTATTTGTTTGAAGGCTGATATATGCCTTTTTCTTTCCATTGTAATCTCATGGCGTCTGCGCCTGAGCTTAAGGGAACGTCTATTCCCGAATAATACAGACAGAAGGATGTAAACATGGTTGACCATTCACCGTACGGATTTCCGTACCATTGACCGTATCTTGTGCAGCCGAGTCTTTCGCCCGTTTCGGAAATAATGAAATTTCTTTCGCTTTCCAAGTAGCCCTTCTGTGTTTTTGCAATTAAAACAAGCTTTTCGTAAGCAGGAATATTTTGAGGAACGCCTTTGAAGGTTTCTTCCCACGTTTCTTTTGCTTCCAGATCTGCCTGCATATCGCTGTAACAAGTTGCTTTGTGAATGTGTTCTTCAAGCTGGCAAAGCGTTTTTTCACATTCTTCTGAATGCTTATGTTCTTCCATGCCACAGAAAGCGTCGCCTGCCAACGTTATTGCCGTTGTTTTTAACCACCAGAAAACCCCAAGAACGACTAAAAGAGAAAGTATGGGCAAAAAAGCTCTTATTTGCTTTTTGAATCTGTTCGTTTTACTGACGGTTTCAATAAGCTGCCTTGTTTCCGCTTCTCCCACACTATCCCCCCTTTCGAAATAGGTTTTGGAGTTTATCCTAAAATATCAAAATCGGATAAAGGCCATATTCTGAAATATAATTTTCCGATTACTTGTTCCTTCGGTACACAACCGATAATTGTACTTCGGCTGTCAATGGATGTGGTTCTTTGGTCGCCCAACAAAAAGTATTCGTTTTCGGGAACGGTGTAAGGAAATTCCACGTCACATTCTCCGAAGCCCTTTTCCGTAATATACGGCTCTTCCAATGCATATCCGTTAAGATAAACCGTTCCGTCCTTTTCGATTACAATAGTATCGCCTGGAAGCCCGATAACTCGTTTTATAAGAACCTTGTTTGAATATGCAAAGGCGCAAAGGTCACCGTATTCAAGATTAGAGGTTTTTACAAGAACAACTATTTCGCCGTTCTTCAAAGTTGGCTCCATGCTTGTCCCCGATATCTGCAAAACGGGAAGAACAAGAGTTGCAATAATAGCGGCAACTGCCGCAACTATTATAAGGGCGTATATCGTGCTTTTGAGTATTCTTTTGTATCTGATTTTGTTTCGCTCCCGCTTCAGCTCTTCTTCAAGCATTTCCGCAGAAGGCATATCAAGAATTTTTTTGCTCATCTATGCACCGATTTATTTTTTTCTTTGTTTATTTTTCTTTGCTGTTGCTTTTGGACTTTTCTTTGGATTTTTTGCTTTTTTTGAAACAGCTTCTCTGCCTTTTTTGTCGTCCTTTGTTTCATCGATTAAAGGAATGGACTTTTTGCTTTTTTCCAAAAGCTTTAAAAAAGCATTTTTTTCTTCTTCAAACTTTTCTTTTTCCAATTGCAGAGCATTTCTTTCGGCTTCCAACGCTTCAAGCTCTTCTTCGTGCTTTTTAGCTGAAAGCTCAATGTTTTTCAGGTATTGGTCTGCTGCCTTTTGCGCAGTTTCGAAAACTCCGTTAAGCTTTAAAGCGGCTTCTGCAATAGAGCCCGATTCGCTTTGTATTAAATCTTTGTTTTCAATTTTCTTTTTCGCTTCGTCAAGCTTCGCTTCCAATGAATCAGCTCTTTCAGTTTGTTTCAGCAAAAGCTCTAAAATCTGTTTTCTGCTTAGCTTTTTTAACTCTTTTTCTGTCATGTTTTTCTCCGAAGCCAAAATTTCAACAAGTTAACTATTATACATCGTAAATTATATCACTTTAAATTTAAAAAGTCCATAGGTTTTTTAAAAAAATTCTGTATTTTAGAAAAAATAGAAAAAATTAAGATGCAGTAAAAGAATATTTTTATAAAAAAATCCTGCATGCCGAAAAGCTTCGGCCTACAGGATTTGGGATGTTTATGTAATGATTATAAGGATATATTTGATTTTCTTCGTTTTGCGGAAAAATTGTATTAAAAAAGACTTTTTCTTTTAATTTCCTTCATTGCATGAGGTATTTTACGATTTTAAATCTTCCACAAAAACAGATACAAATTCGGTAAGTTCTTCGCTTTCCACATAATACCAACGCTTCATTTCGTTTTCTTTGTGTAAAGAAACTTCAAATTTGTTTGCTCCGATAAAATCGTTAACGCTCATAAACGAGCCGTCATAAAAATATACGGTTGCTCCGTATTCAGGCGTACCGCCGGAACCATCTGCTTTTCCGCAGTAGGAAGAATCGTTGAAAAAACATACAAAGTCTGTTATTTCATCATTTGTCAGCTCTATGGCATTCTCCGGGGTGTGTTCCCAGATGATTATTTTGCTGACTTTACTCATCGATATCTTGTGAGAATTTCTTGCAATGATAAACAAACCACATAAAATAACCAATACAATGATGGTGATAATTATAATCTTCTTTTTCATGTGTTCTCTCCTTTTATGAAGCCTATATCCCTAAAGACACGTCGTAAACTTGTCCTTTGGGAATTTTTCTGTCACTTGACACGGCTTTGACCGCATCCATCTTTTTATATCCTGCGTTAATGTAATAAAGAAGATGTTCTTCGATGGACATATCTTTCCAGAAGCCTTCCTGCGAATCTGAGGAAGCACCCGAAACGACTATGGCGAACTCTCCCTTTTTTGGTATCTCTCCGGATTCTATCATGGAAATTATTGTCGAAAGGGGAGCTTTTGTTATTGTTTCGTTAAGCTTTGTCAGCTCTCTGCAAACGGTTGCTTCTCTGTCACCGAAATGTGAAAAGATATCTTTTACGTCTTTTTCGATTCCGTGAGGAGGGGAATAGAAAACGATATCACGTTTTTGAGTTTTTAATTCTTCCAGAACGTCAATACGTTCTTTTTTGGATTCTGATAAGAATCCTTCGAAAACGAACTTTTTATTCGTAAGTCCGCTGACGCTTATCGCCGTTGCGGCGGCACAGCATCCGGGAATGGGAACAACCTTTATTCCTCTTGCGTGACATTCTGCAACGAGTGCTGCCCCCGGGTCTGAAACCGCGGGAGTTCCTGCATCGGTAATGAGTCCGCAGGTTTCTCCTTGTTCTATGCGTTTTATAATTGCGTCACCCTTGTAAGATTTGTTATGCTCAAAATAACTAACAAGGGGCTTTTTTATACCTAACAGCATAAGGAGCTTACCGCCCACTCTCGTATCTTCAGCCGCAACAAAGTCAACCGCTTCAAGAGTTTCTATGGCACGCTTTGTAATATCTCCCATGTTTCCAATGGGGGTTGAAATAATATAAAGCATATATTATCCCTTCGCCTTCTTTTTATGCTTCATTTTTCTGAGCTTGATATAAAGACTTGGCATATGGTCAACCAAGGTGTCCTTCAAGCCGTTTCTGATTTTTGCATAAACGTCGTGGAGAAATACGTAGGTTTTGTATGGAACATATTTGGAAGTAACTCTGAAATCCAAATTTTTCTCATAAAGCTTTCCTAACCATGAAGGCATGGCGTAAGCCCACTTGTAACGTTTTACAAAGTGGTAGAAATAAGCTTCGATGAACAAAACCTGCTCCTCAGGGAATTGCTTCTGAACGAGAGGAACTCTGCAATCGGGCGAAATAACTTCTGGGAGATAGCCTGCCTCTTTTGCAGTTTCATAAAGCTTCGTTCCGGGGTACGGATAGAAAATGTTTGGTATAACTCGGTCACTCTTCATTTTTGCATTAAGCTTTATGGTTTTGAGAGCCTTGTGAATATCCTCGTGGGGAAGACCGATTATATTGTAGGTAAGCTGTGCAATTCCGTATTTATGGAACCACTTACTGCAATTTATCATCATTTCATCGGTCTGATAGCGTTTGAGATATTTGAAACGCATCTCCTGGTCACCGCTTTCAAGACCCATATCTATGGTATAACAGCCTGCCTCCTTCATACGGCGAACTGTGTCTTCCGTAAGAATATCAAAGCGGATATTTCCTGTGAAGGGAAGATGAATTTCTTTTTTGTAAAGCTCGATAAACTTATCGAACCAATCGGGGAACATATTGAAAATAGCGTCTCTGAAATTGATAAACTGAATATTAGGGTATTTTGAAAGTAAAGTTTTTAAATATAAAATACCGTTTTCGGGGCTTCTGAAACGTGCGTAATATTTCTTGTTTGGATAAACGTTTCTGAATTGGCTGTTTCCGCAGTATGTGCAGTTGTAGAAGCAACCTCTGCTCATCATAACTATAGCCGTGTTTACCTTAACGCTGTCTAAGTTTGCATAGTCGAATAGATCAAAATCGGGAATGGGAATACGTTCAAGGTCGGGGAAAAGGGGGCGTACAGGGTTTTTCTTGAAGCTTCCGTCTTCGTTTTTGAACCAAAGACTTTCTATATTCGTATAATCCTTGCCGTCACGCATTGCATCACAAAGCTCAAGCTCTGCGTATTCACCGTCACCGATGCAAACGCAATCAACGCCCTCAACTGCAAGCACTTCTTCGGGAACTAACGTACAATGATAGCTTCCGCAAATTATGAAAACGTCAGGATATACCTCTTTAGTCCATTTGATATAGGTCTGACAGTCGGGAAAAGCCGTTGTTCTTACAGAAAAACCTATAATATCAAATTCTCCCTTGTCTTTAAGCTTTTTCTTGAATTCTTCTTCTTCGTGAAGATAAAGAAGATGCAGAAGCTCTACGGAATGTCCGCCTTGCTTCAAAACAGCGGAAATGGAAGCAAGACCTTCGGAATAGCTTCCGCCCGTCATTTTTCCTCTCAGGTCTCTATCTGTATAATCGGGGTATACAAGAAGCATTCTTGCATGTCTGCCCTTTAAATCAATCATTTATATATACCGTCCTTTATAATAATCAACTATGTGCATCAAACCATGTTTTGCCGAAAACCGCTTCTGCTATAAGGGGAACAGATAGCGAATATGCGTTTTCCATACCCTCTTGCAAAATTTTTGCCGCAAGCTCTTTTTCGCTTTCGGGGCTTTCAACTATAAGCTCGTCGTGAATCTGAAGAATTATTCTTGATTTCATATCACGCTTTTTGAATTCTTCGGAAACGTCGATCATAGCCTTTTTGATAATGTCAGCCGCCGTTCCTTGAATCGGGGAGTTTCTGGCGATTCTCTCCCCGAAGGCTTTGACCGTCTTTTTGGGAGCGGAAAGCTCGGGAATATACCTTCTTCTGCCGAAAAGAGTTGTAACGTATCCTTTTTCGTAGGCATCCTTCACTGTGACGTCAAGGTATTCCGAAATTTTGGGATACGTGGCAAAATAGTCATTTATATATGCTCTCGCTTCTTTAACAGTAACTCCTATATCGTTGGAAAGAGCAAAATCCGAAATTCCATAAATTATTCCGAAGTTTATCGCTTTTGCACGCTTTCTTAATTCAGAATTAACGTATTCCGGAGGAACTCCGAAAACGCCCGACGCAGTCATTGTATGAACGTCATCTCCGCTTCTGAACGCGGAAATAAGAGCTTCGTCTCCCGAAACGTGAGCCATTATTCGAAGCTCTATTTGCGAATAGTCCGCATCGATAAGCACGTTTCCTTCTTCTGCGATGAAGAATTTTCTGAAAACCCTTCCGAGTTCCGTTCTCACTGGGATGTTTTGCAAATTGGGTTCAGCGGAAGAAAGTCTGCCCGTTTGGGTTAAAGTCTGACGGAAGGTTGTATGGATTCTGCCATCATCGGAGATAACCTTGAGAAGCCCTTCAGCGTAGGTGCTTCTCAGCTTTGATAATTGTCTGAAAAGTAAAATTTCATTTATTATGGGATGATGGTTACTCAGATATTCAAGAACTTCCGCATCGGTTGAATATCCTGTTTTGGTTTTCTTGCCATGGGGAAGCATCAGCTTTTCAAAAAGAATAACTCCTAATTGCTTTGAAGAATTAACGTTGAATTCTTCGCCTGCAAATTCGAAAATACGTCTTTCCGCTTCAATAATCCGACTTTCTAAAAATTCAGAAAAGGACGAAAGCCCCTCTTTGTCAACCTTGAAGCCACGCTTTTCCATATCAAAAAGAATGGCGGAAAGCTTTATTTCAAGCTGGTAAAGCTCTGTTTGTTCACGTTCAATAATGATAGCTGAAAGCTTTTCCCGCAACGCAGGAAAGAGGGAAACTATAGCCTCCGGGGAATCGGGAACAGAGG
>JAZOCZ010000087.1:0-1503 GCA_045596755.1 Eubacteriales bacterium
TCCCGTTATGGGCGAAAACGAAATTGAAATTGCAAAATGCATTGTTGCTAAAAACCGTCACGGTTCTACGGGAACGGTTAAACTTGCATGGCTTGCAAAGAATTACAGATTCGTGTCTGTTGAAACTCACGGAGAATAACCATTGATACTTAAAAAAATAAACGGTTTCTTTGAGAAATACGAAATAGATTTAAAAAATAAAAATATCTGCGTTTGTCTTTCGGGCGGGGCGGATTCTGTTGCGCTGTTCTGCGCAATGGGTGAACTTTTGAAAACTGTTGATTTTAATCTTTCCGCCGTACATGTGAATCACCATATAAGAGACGGTGAAGCTGACAGAGACGAGGCTTTTTGCGTATCGCTTTGCGAGGAAAGGAAAGTCAAACTTTACGTTGAAAACGTTTTCGCCTTGGAGGAATCGGAAAAATCGGGAGAGGGTCTGGAGGAGACAGCAAGAAAATTGAGATACGGTGTTTTCGAAAGGCTGAAAGCGTCTGAAAACATAGATTTTTTCTTAACGGCTCACCATGCAAACGATACGGCTGAAACGCTTGTTTTCAACATTCTTCGCGGTTGCGGTGTCACGGGACTTTCGGGAATTCCGCATATAAGAGGTTTTTATTTAAGACCGCTTATAGAATGTACAAGGGAAGAAATCCTTAAATACCTTTCAGAAAAGGGTGAACGTTACGTTGAGGACAGCACAAATAAGGATGAAACTTATACAAGAAACTATATAAGACATACGTTGTTTGGAGAGTTTTCAAGAGTAAATCCTGATTTTTTGAGCGCATTATTGAGACTTTCCGAAAGTGCAAAACAGGATGAAGACTATTTTTCAAATGAATTGGCTAAAATAGATGAAGAAACTGATTTGTCAACCTTGCACGTTTCCGTTGCTTCGCGAGCGATATGTAAGCGTTACAGCGAAATTGCAAAAGGGGAAGGACTTTCTGCCGTTCACGTAAAGCAGATACTTTCATGTATTTCTTCAAATGAGGAAAAAAACTGTGATTTACCCTTCGGCATAAAGGCTTACGTTAAAGATGGAAAAGTGAGATTTTCAAAATCCGAAAGATTTGAAAAATGGGAAAACGGTGAAAAATTCACCTTATCCAAAGGGGAAACTTCGTTGGAAAACGGAATTTCTTTGAATCTTTCTGAAAAATACGTAAAGGTCGATAAATTTTCCGATCATCCGTTGCAAATAGTGTTGGACGGTGATAAAATAAAGGGAACGCTCTATGCGAGAAAAAGAGCAGAAGGCGATAAGATCCTATGCAGAGGAATAAGGCGAAGCGTAAGCAAAGAACTTATGAATCAAAAGATCCCGAAGCATATAAGAGATAAGATTCCATTGATATGTGATGGCGAAGGTGTTGTTTTTGTTCCATTCGTTGGGGCGTGCGACAGGGTTTTCGCAAAAGAAAAAGTGAATTCTCCATTGTTTCTTGAAGTGGATTTGAATAATATACATCTTAATTGATAAGTGGCAAAACGAAA
>JAZOCZ010000088.1:0-3960 GCA_045596755.1 Eubacteriales bacterium
TACGTCGGAATACATCTGGATGAAACGTCTGTAGCAGTCCCAAGCCCAACGAGCATTTCCTGACTTTGTAGCCATTGTATTAACAACATCCTCGTTAAGACCCAAGTTAAGGATTGTATCCATCATACCTGGCATTGATGCTCTTGCACCTGAACGAACGGAAACGAGAAGAGGATTTTCCAAATCTCCGAATTTCTTTCCTGTTACTTCTTCCATCTTAACGATAGAAGCCATGATTTGTTCCATGATTTCATCGTTGATAGTACGTCCATCTTCATAATACTTTGTACATGCATCAGTGATGATGGTGAATCCCTGGGGAACTACGTCTGCACCGATAATTTTGGTCATTTCAGCAAGGTTTGCACCTTTTCCGCCAAGCGTATTACGCATTGTGGCATCGCCTTCGCTGAACATATAAACCCATTTTGTCATAGTAGAGTGCCTCTCTTTCTTAAACTTTTTCTGATTTACATTCTGTCTATTTCTTTGTCCGAGAAATTATAACATATTATTTAGTGAATTTCCACAGAAAAAAGTAAAGTTAAGAAAAAGTTTACATTTTAGTAAGTTAATTTTTATTACGATAATCGTTCAAAAAATAAAGATTGACATAGACTAACATGATGTGATAGAATTATATAAATTTTTAGAAGCAATATTATATATCTGCAGTTAAGCTGCAGGAAAGGATCCATTATGAAAAAAACAAGTTTTAAAAAGTTAATCTCTATGTTCCTTCTTTTAACGATGGTTTTATCATTTGCCGCCTGTACTTTCGGAAGCGATGAGTCAAAATCAGAACTTATTTCATCCAAAGATGAAACTTCTGCTGTGTCAAACGACCAGAGCGTTGAATCATCGGAAGAATTCTCAAGTTCTGAAGAATCTTCCGCTATTGAATCATCCTCCCAAGATACATCAAGTGAAGAAGAATCTTCAGAAGCACCGTCAAGCGAACCTGAATCAAGCGAAGAACCTTCATCTGAAGAAAGTTCAAGCAAGGAAGAAAATTCTTCAACGGGCGACGTTTCCGTTCTTAATCCATGGTACGGAACAGACATCAAGCCCGTCGAAGGAAAGGTTATTGCATTCACATTTGACGACGGGCCTTCATACACAGGCTCAACGAATAAAATTCTTGATAAATTGGAAGAATTAGGCATGAAAGCAACGTTCTTCATGGTTGGCGAACGTGTTTCTGCTTCCACTGCTCCTACTATCAAAAGAATGATTGAGCTTGGTTGCGACATCGGAAACCATTCCTACGATCACCCAAACTTTAATAAAATGACATACGCTCAAGTTCAAAAGCAGATCAACGACACAAACTCCAAGTTGGAAAAATACGTTGGAGTGAAAGCATCTCTCATACGTCCTCCTTACGGAAACATTACCGATGATCAGATGGCAAATCTCCACACACCCATTATTTGTTGGGATATTGATTCCATGGATTGGGATCTTCTTAACGCTCAAGCTATATATGACCGCACAATTTCAAAAATTCACAGCGGCGGAATTGTTCTTATGCATGACATTTACAACACAACAGCCGATGCATTCTGCATGCTTGCAGACGAACTTGTAGCTCAAGGCTATACCCTTGTTTCCATAAGCGAACTTTTAGGTTCGGAAAAACTTATGTGTACCACTATCAAATACGGATTCAAATGGTAAAATCAATGCGGAATTCGTAATGCGGAAGGCGGAATAATGGATTTTTTCTCCCTTCGGTCGAAAAAGAAACTATTATAATCAAAAAAAGTTTAAGTCAGAGTGTAACCACAAACCTGACTTTTAAAAATATTCCGAATTACGAATTCCGAATTACGCATTATTATATCGAGGAAGTGTTTTCTTGAAAAAAAATAACATTGACATGACAAACGGGCCGTTGTTCGGCAAAATAGTAACGTTTACTATTCCTATAATTTTATCAAGTCTGATTCAGTTACTTTTCAACGCGGCTGATATTATTGTTATTGGTCAATTTGAAGGCAAAGAAGCAGTTTCAGCCGTTGGAAGTACAGGTTCTCTCGTCAACCTCTGCATAAATTTGTTCATCGGACTTTCGGCAGGTGTTGGCGTAACGGTTGCTCAATGCATCGGCGCAAAGGACAAGGAAAATCTGCAAAAGACCGTACACACAGCTATAGCACTTTCCATCGGTGCCGGAGTAACTCTTGGTATAGCAGGGCCTTTACTTTCAGAGACCCTTCTTACGTTGATGAAAACTCCCGATAAAATCATAGGCTTATCATCTTTATATCTGAAAATTTATTTTCTTTCCATGCCTGCTTTGATGATATATAACTTTGGCGCTTCCATTCTTCGCTCCGCAGGCGACACGAAAAGACCAATGTATTATCTTATAGCGGCAGGCTTTATAAACGTTGTTCTCAACCTTATATTCGTTGCGTTTTTCCATATGAGCGTTGCAGGTGTTGCGTTAGCCACGGCTATTTCTCAATATTTTTCTGCATTTATGGTTTTCCGCAGACTCGTTATAACTGACGAAGATATCAAACTCACTCCGAAAAAAATTCATTTACATTCATCGGCTCTGAAAAAGATTGTTTCCATAGGAATTCCTGCGGGAATACAGTCTTCAGTTTTTTCAATCTCCAACGTCATAATACAATCTTCAATAAACAATTACGACACGTTCCATGTTCTTGACAGCGCATTGATTGCAGGCAACTCTGCCGCAGGAAACATTGAAGGATTCATATACGTTTGTATGAACGCTTTTCATCAGACATCCCTCACCTTCTCAGGTCAGAATTTGGGTGCAAAGAAAATCGAGCGTCTCAATAAAATTCTGTTCATGTGCCTTGGTTGCGTTTGCGTTACGGGAGTAATTGTTGGCAGTATTGCAAAAATCTTTGGCGAGAGCCTTTTAGGACTTTATGTACCGGGCGAAGAAGTTTCTATAAAATACGGCATTGTCAGACTTACTGTATTTTCTCTTACGTATTTCCTCTGTGGAATGATGGACGTTATGAACGGTTCTCTACGTGGAATGGGATGCGGACTCGGTCCAATGCTTATTTCGCTGTTTTTCTGCTGTGCCGCGAGGGTTTTCTGGGTGTTATGTATTTTCTCGCCCGAAAAGGATATAATGGTGCTTTACCTCTCATATCCAATAACATGGTCTTTGGCTCTCTGTGCACAGATTCCATATTATATACATACGAAAAAACGGCTTGAAAAACAACTTTCTTTCAAGGTGAATACAAATGCATGACGTTTTTGATATAATTAAGGAACATAGTGGAAAAAGATTCGTATACGGCACAGGAGATGGAGCGGACAAGCTTATTGATTATCTTGAAAGCATAAACGTGAATATTGACGGAATCTGCGTATCTGACGCTTTTTTTCGGGAAAAAATTTTCAGAGGCATGAAAATACAGCCTCTGAGCAAAGTCATATCCCAAAACGATAACGCTTTATTCATGATGGCTTTCGGGGTTAAAGAAACGGATGAAATATTTTCACTTTCAAAAAGAATAAATCTGATTTATCCCGAAATGCCTGTTTTTGGAGACGTTTCTTTTACGAAGGAAATATTATTTTCAGATATGGAAAAAATCAAAAAGGCTTATTCATTACTCGCTGACGAACGGTCGAAAAAGGTTTTTGAAAACATTTTAAGATTCAGACTCTCGGGAGATATTTCATTGTTAAAAGAATGTGAAAGTACCATTTCAGACGGATACAAGCTGATTCTTAACGAAAACGTAAAGGAGACCGTTTTTGATTGCGGTGCTTACACGGGAGACACGGCTGAAGATTTCGAAAAATATTCAGGCGGACTTGAAAATTTTTATGCCGCAGAGCCTTGTCCGAAAAGTTTCGAAAAACTCAAAACAAAATACGGTAATTTCAATTTATATAACTGTGCCATTGGTAAAGAAGAAGGAGATGTAGACTTTGTTTTTTCAAGGGGCAGAG
>JAZOCZ010000089.1:0-2353 GCA_045596755.1 Eubacteriales bacterium
CCCATAATCGAAGAAGAATGTATTGAGGAAAATAAGCTTCAGACAGAATATAAAAGACTTCTTTCTTCTGCGAAAATACCGTTTAACGGAGAGATTTTGAATATTTCCCAGCTTGGAAAGTATAAGGATAGCCCCGACAGAGAAATTCGCCGTCAGGCATTTAACGCTCACGGTGAATTTATGAAAGAAAACGGAGATAAATTCGATGATATTTATGATCGTATGGTAAAGGTTCGCCATAAAATGGCTCTGAAAATGGGTTATAAAAACTACGTTGAATTGGGATATTATCGAATGGGCAGAAACTGTTATTCTCCCGATGATATTGCAAAATTCAGAGGACAGGTCATAAAGGATTGGGTTCCCTTTGTTTGTGAGCTTAAAAATAAACTTGCTCAAGAGCTCGACATTGACAGAATAATGCTTTACGATGATAATATTTATATTAAAGAAGGAAATCCCCAGCCTATCGGTTCTGCAGAAGAAATGTTTGCCAACGGCAAAAAAATGTATGAAGAGATGTCTCCCGAAACAGGCGAGTTTATCAGATTCATGTTGGAGCATGATCTTTTTGACGTTATTGCAAGAGAAGGAAAGAGCAACGGCGGATATTGTACTGAATTGCCCTCATATAAAATGCCCTTTATTTTCGCGAATTTTGACGGTACTTCCGGTGACGTAGACGTTCTTACCCATGAAGCAGGTCACGCGATTGCTTCCTATAAGGCTATGAATTCCGATATTCCTCAGGAATTGCGTCAGGGCGGAATGGAAACTTGTGAGGTTCATTCAATGTCAATGGAATTCTTTGCTTGGAAATGGATGGAGCTTTTCTTCGGTGATAAAGCAGATGCGTACAGATATATGCATTTACTTAATGCGATAGCGTTCCTTCCTTACGGAACTATGGTTGATTATTTCCAACAGAAAGTTTATGAAAATCCGGACATGACTCCCGCTGAAAGAAAACAACTGTGGCTCGAGCTTGAGTCTACGTTCAGACCTTATCTTTCAAATGAGGGTATAACATATATGGAAGAGGGTGGCAGATGGCAGTATCAGAGTCATATTTACGAAAGACCGTTCTATTATATAGATTATTGTCTTGCTCAAACTATTGCCTTCGATTTCCTCATTCAGTCAAAGGAAAATTACGGAGAAGCTTTTGCCAATTATGATAAATTCCTTAAGGCAGGCGGTTCAAAGACTTTTGTAGAGCTTGTTAAAACTGCGGGCTTCAAGCTTCCTTTTGAGGATGGCAAACTTTCTGAAATGATACAAAAATTGAGAGCAATTGTATGATAAAATCAACATTATTTGCACTTTTTCAAAAACGTGTTGACAATAAGGAAAATTCAAGGTATAATATTTGTATAACTAAATTATAGAGTTAAGAAAGGAAAGTTATTATGGGAAAGAAAACTAATTTTGTATTGGGTATGGTAACAGGTCTTGCAGTTGCAGGTGCGGCATATGCAGCATATAAAGCTGTTAAATATATGAAAGAGCTTAAAGAGCTTGAAGAATATGACTGCTGCGATTGTGACGATTGCGATTGCTGTGAAGAAGATTGCGATTGTTGCGAACCCGATTATCTCGCGGTTGAACATGAAGAATGCGGTTGCTGCTGCGGTTGCGAAGAAGAAGCTTCCGAATGCGCTTGCGAAGAAGGTTGCGCTGAAGAACCCGTTGCTGAAGAAAAAGCAGACGAAGAATAATTTTTGAAATTTAATACCCTAATTAAATTTTATGGGAAAATCTTTTTCTTTTCATGATGAAAGTAAAAGGTTTTCCCTATCTCTTTATGAAGACAAAAGCAAGCTAAGATAGATAAATATTAAGTTATGTATTATTTATTCTGACATGGGTTTTATTGAAAAATGCTACGGGGAAACCTCTATAGTTCACGAAACGGAATTTTTTCCGTGAAGATAAGGTTTCCCCGTAGTTTAAATATTTAAATCAAAATTACCCGTTATTCTATGTTTAATGGATAGTTAGAGTCGCCTTTTTCGCCAAGAATATCACAAACTCTTACCATATATGAATTGATTTCCCATGGATTTGTCGCATCTATTTCAAAGATTCTGCCGCCTCTTATTTTATCTTCATGACAAGCATGGTAGCTGAGAAATCCGTCATAGAAAAGGTCAATTCCTGCGTAGTTCATTCTATAATCGTTGGTGTGATTATGTCCGAAGCACATAGTTTTGATATCACCTCTCTGAAGAGCAGCTCCGCACATGCCGTAGTTTATAATAGAACAGTAGACGTCTTCGCACTGACCTCCTTGGTACTTGAACTTTGTGCGATCTACTGCACCGTATGCCATTTCGGGAACAGGAATGTGCAT
>JAZOCZ010000090.1:0-4387 GCA_045596755.1 Eubacteriales bacterium
CTTGTTGCAATCTTCAACTTTTCCACATCTGTAGCAAATTTCGTTTTTGCATTTATTTTCTTTGAAATACTCTACTATATTCAAAACCGTTGTTTCGGCTATATTCGAGAGTGCTTCCTCGGTCAGAAACGCCTGATGGGATGTCACTATAACGTTTGGCATGGAAATTAGACGTGCCAACGTATCGTCCTCCATGATATGACCCGAATTATCTTCGAAAAACCATTCCGCTTCTTCCTCGTAAACGTCAAGGCAAGCCGCTCCGATTTTTCGGGACTTGATTCCCGAAAGCAAGGATTCCGCATCGACCAACGCTCCACGGGACGTATTTATGAGAATAACCCCTTTTTTGCATTTCTCCACGGCTTCCTCCCCTATCAAATGGTAAGTTTCCTCCGTCAGCGGACAATGCAAGGAAATAATATCGCTTTTTTCCAAAAGTTCATCCATAGTGGTATATCGAACGTTTTCCAACGCTTCAACTTCTTTTGAAGGGAATTTATCGTAGGCTAAAACGTTCATTCCAAAGCCTCTGCATATATCGACGAAAACTCTGCCTATCCTTCCAGTTCCCACAACACCAACGGTTTTTCCGAAAAGGTCGAAACCCGTAAGCCCTGTAAGACTGAAATTGAATTCTTTTGAGCGAATATATGCCTTGTGGATTCGTCTTATTGACGTGAGAAGTAACGCCATGGCATGTTCTGCAACTGCATAAGGCGAATATGCAGGGACACGAAAAACGTGAAGTTTACCGTAAGCCGCTTTAACGTCAACGTTATTGAAACCTGCGCATCTCAAAGCCAAAACTGAAACGCCCATCTGATTCAGATGTTCTATAACATTCTCGTTGATAGTATCATTAACGAAGGCGCAAACACCATCAAAACCTTTTGCAAGTCCTGCCGTGTCCTCGTTAAGTTTCGTTTCAAAAAATTTAAATTTAACTCCGTATTCTTTACCATATTTCTCAAATGCAACTTTATCATATGATTTCGTATCAAAAAATGCAAATTTCATAAATCTCTCCTTTGTAATATTATGCCTTGTTTTATGAATATAATAACCCAAAAATATTTTTTGTTCTGTGACACAGTTACAGTTGGAACATTCAAAAACGGGTATAATATAAACGTAAAGAAAATACCCGAAAGGAGAAAAAATATGGCAATCATTAAAGTAAACAAAGAAAATTTCGATATGATAAAACAAAGTCAATCCCCTGTTCTGATTGATTTCTTCGCTCCATGGTGTGGACCTTGCAGAGCCGTTTCGATGATTCTCGATGAAATAGCAAAGGAACGTGAAGATATTCTCATTGCAAAAATCAACATTGACGAGGAACAGGAGCTTTCCGAAGAATTCGGCATCAGAAGTATTCCAACGCTGATGGTTATGAAAAATGCAGAAATAACAAACAGAGCTTCAGGAATGAAACCTAAAAAACAGATTCTCGATATGATTTAAAATTTGGTAAAATGTAACTCAGTCACAGAAAAAAGAGTTTAAAAGTGATAAAATTAGACTACGATAAAAGTTTTGGAGGGATTTTTTATGTGTGAAACAAGATTTTATATTTGCGAAAAATGTGGTAACGTTATAGGTATGATAAATTCATCAGGCGTTCCCGTTATGTGCTGCGGTCAGAAAATGACAAAACTTGAAGCAAGAACCGTTGAAGCAAGCCGTGAAAAACATATTCCCGTTGCAGAAGTTGACGGAAACGTGGTTAAGGTTACGGTTGGTTCTGTAATTCATCCAATGACAAAGGAACACAATATAAACTGGGTTTATCTTCTTACAGACAAAGGCGGTCAGCGTAAATGTCTCGAAACAGACAAAGACCCCATTGTAACATTCGCCCTCTCCGATGAAAAACCCTTGGCAGTTTATGCGTACTGCAATCTTCACGGACTCTGGATGACAGATTTATAAAAAAGTTTTCAGCTACGGACAAACGTTCGTAGCTGATTTTTTAGTTATTCGGTTTTATCACGCGAGAATTAACGGGAAAATTGAAATATGTATCTGGAAAAGGCTCGTTTTTCAACGTAAAATGCCACCATTCGTTTTTCGCTGGCTTAAATCCGTATTCAATCATGGTTTCGCGAAGCAAGGTTCGAGCTGAGACTTGTTGTTCCGTAAGGCTTTCCGTATAATACGTATGTGATACGTCACCAAAAAAATCAAACGTTCCGCCCATATCCACTTCCTTACCTGTTTCATCGCAAAACAATGTCAAATCCACGGTGCTTCCCCTGCTATGTCCCGATTTCTTCGCAATAAAGCCTTTTTTGAACAAAAGGTCTTTTTCTATATAAGGATAAAAATACGGTTTCATTTTTTCGTCAGAAATATCATTTGACCAACGGACAAAATGGTCAACCGCCATAGTAGGACGGTATGCATCAAAAATTTTAAGGCGGTATCCCTTTTTTAAAAGATCATCATTAACCTTTTTCAAAGCCTCTGCAGCTTCCTTTGTAATCAGAATGCATGGTTCTTCATAGCCGTCTATACGCTCGCCAACAAAGTTATACGTGCTATAATAACGCACTTCTAAAATCACGTCCGGTATATATTCTGACAACAAAACGAATCCTTCCGCCACCGCCTTCTCCGAGGATTCTTCGGATGATTCGACGGATTGTTCTTCAACTATTAAGGATTCTTCTGATTCCAAGTATCCTGATTGTTCATTACCCGTTGATAATTCACAAGATTCATTCGGCAAATCATCCTCTGAGGATTCGTCCCACAATAATACTTCTTCCGTCGTTTCATTCGATATAAAAAGGCTTGTTACAGATTCGTCAGAAGTTGTAACTTCTTCACACGATGCAAGACATAATAATAAAGTCAACAAAAATATTATCTTAACTGAATTTTTCATTTTCTTGATTCCTGACAGCTTAGCCATACAGATGCTTCTTCAAGACCTTTTTCAGAGTTTTCAAACTTTTTACATACAAGGTCGCTCTTCTCTCCCCCGTCCTTTACAGAGGATATGAAAAAACATTCCGCCTGAATATACGCTTCCTCACCTTCAGGCATCTTTATGAAAACTCGATAATTAAACGTTACGTTACACAAGCATCCGTTCGTATTTGACGTACCACGCGACCCAGAATATGCATTCGTAACGTATTTTCCCTGTTGATTACTGTAAAACCAACTATATCCTGGTAATTCTATTCCTTTCATGTTTCTACCACCAAAATCTGAATAATATAACTTATTATCTGTATTCTATCACATCCGTATCTTTAAGTCAACATAAAAAATAAATTTGTAAATCCTTATGTAAATTATCAAAATAAACTCGACTTTTACGATGAGAAGAATTTACTTTTTAAATCATCATTCTTATTTCTCGTGGTCTATTCTGCTTTGACTGATTGAAAAAAATCACTTTGAAAACTCTCTTTCGAAAATTTCGAAAAAATAATTTGTTTTTTTATTATTTTTTTCAAAAAACCCTTGACAATTGGGATCCTTTGTGGTATTATGTGTAGGCTTTCAGGAGTCCGTTTGTTTGTGCCTTTAGCTCAGCTGGATAGAGCAACTGCCTTCTAAGCAGTAGGTCGGGGGTTCGAGTCCCTCAAGGCACGCCAGCATATTGGGCGGTATCAACCGCCCGATATGATTTTTTCTTGTGGTGGATGTAGCTCAGTTGGTTAGAGTATCAGGTTGTGGCCCTGAGGGTCGCCGGTTCAAATCCGGTCATCCACCCCAGAATTTATATTGTGTCAAGACCCGACAGGGTCTTTTTTAAAAGATTGGTTTTACTTCCCCATTGTTTTGATTTTTTCATTTCGGGTAACCGCAACAGGAAGTGCGCTTGGTTTGGGAGCGTGAACAAGCGGGGAGCCCCCGCGGGCAAAAACGGCGCGCCGCGCCGAAAAGCAAATCCCCAAAACCCTTGCAAACACGGAAGAAATCGCCTTTATTTATGCGGGTTTTCGGCACTTTGCAAAAACACAAAAATGCGTAAAAATCGGGTTTGACCACAGTTTGTCCCACTTCTACGCAAAATCAATAAAAAATCGAATAAAAATCGGGGTGTGGCTCAGCTGGAACCGTTTCCGAGCGCTGCCTGCGGCAGATCAAGCGAGGAATAAGGTGTGGCAGCGGTCGAAATTTTGTGAGCGTTAGCGAGCTGAAAATTTCGGGCACCGCAACAGGAAGTGCGCTTGGTTTGGGAGCTTGTACCCATCCCCCATTTCCCTGTTTTAATTATCCTTTTAAACCGCTTAAAACGCGTCATAAACTGTTATAAATTATCATTGATTTTTCTTCAAAAATTGTTTTGACCACAATTTTGACCAGTTCTGTAAACCCTATATTTTTGACCACAATTTTATACTTCGAGGTGTAGCGCAATTGG
>JAZOCZ010000091.1:0-2368 GCA_045596755.1 Eubacteriales bacterium
GAATTATATACAGAAATCTGCTTGCTTGGCAACAGATTTTAATCAAGATGCATTTTAGAAGGGGTAAGATGCAAAAAACAATCGTCAAAGACAATAATTAAGCATATTAGTTGGCTTCGGCCATATTAAAAAGGAGACTTCTATACAGAAGTCTCCTGAATTTAAAGCAGTTTTTCTTTCAGTGTTACGGTTGCTGTTTTTGGAATTAAAATAAAATTATCGAGAATGTATACTAAAATTATAACCGCACAGAACGATATAGTAAATATGGGCATTGGGTATCCCTTCTTTCAGATATTAAACAAGGCTGATTGTAACCTTTTCTCCGTTTTCGCCGTCAACGGAAAGGATTTCTCCTGAAAGCCCCGTTTTGACAGCGTTTTCGATTGTGTTTGCCTGAGCGCCTGTAATGCCGCCGAATGCACTGCCTAAATTCAGACCGAAACGCATAACGGTAAGCGGTATTCTGACGTTTGAAACTTTACCGTTTTTATCGGTTGTGATAAGCAAGGTTGTTGCCTTCTTGCCTGTAAAAACAGGTTCCTCATATGCAGTTTCGGGTTCGGAAAATGTTTTTTCCTCTGCAACATTATCGGTTGCGGAAGCGGCGCCGAGCAATTCATCAACGCTCATTCCGAAAATCTTTGCAATTGCGGGCAAAAGTGAAATATCGGGGCAGGATAAATTATTTTCCCATTTCGATACAGCCTGAGGTGATACTCCAAGGTTCGCTGCAAGTTCCTCCTGAGTCATTCCTTTTGCTTTTCTTTTTTCTGAAATATTGTTTCCGAGATTCATGATTCATTCTCCTTCAAATTTTGATTCGGCTTGCTTTCGCCGATTTCATTGTTGCAAATTCCTTCGGTTGAGTCAACAAACGAAACGTTGAAATCGATAAACTACTGGTTGTTTTCGTGGTATCAACCGTTGGTTGACTGCTCTTCCCTGAGCTTTTTGGCGTTTTCCGCCCTGATTTTCTTATAGCTTTTCACGGCATTCAAAATATTTAAAACAAAGCACAGCAGAAACAGGGCGGCAGGAAGAAGATAAATATAATTTTTCGATGAAACCGCAATATAGGTCATTATTCCGGAATTTATAAAATGCAGAACACAACAGAAAACATATAAAATAAATTGTTTTTTATTTTGCTCCATGTCATTCACCTTACCCTTTCACTTACAAGACGAATAATAAATGGGGTTGGTCTGCTTTTTTATAATGTTTTTTATTCGGGAAGTTTATCACAAAAAAGAAATGTTGTAAGCGCCGCCTTTTGTTCTTCGGTCGGGAGAGCGAGCACTTCCGACTTGAGAAGCTGCTCAATAACGGTCATTCTCATTCTGCCGTTTGTCCACTTTGCTTTGCAGGCTATTCTGTGAAGCGGAAGCATGTGGTCTGCAACACAATCCTTCGTAAGCTCATAATATTCCTTATTGTATTTTTCAAGCTTCTTTGCAAGCTTTTCATCGGGGTCGGGAATAAGACTCATCAATTCGTCGCCGCCGTAGGTTGTAACAAGCATTGTCACCTTATCCTTGTCACCGTCTTTCACAAGATAACCCTTTTCGTAAAGACGCTGATATTTTTCAAGAGAAACATCATCCTTTTTGATTCTGCCTGAAATGTGTTCATACAGACTGTCAAAATCGCTTTCAAGACTGTCCCGCCATCCGCCTTTACGGTTGTCATAATATGTATTACACTGCCAGGCAACGGTTGAGTATCTCTCGTTCGTTCTTGTCATATCACCGCCAAATCTGTATTTATCATTGCGGCTTATGTCAAAATCAGGTTCAACATCCGCAAACGCAACATAATCTCCGCCGTCTTTTCTTTTTACGCTGTATTTATCCATTTCCTTCCACATTTCAATATCCATTGATTTTTTGCCGACAGCAAGGATAACTGCAGACCACAGAAGAAGATTTACGTCGTTATCGGGAATATAGATTCTGCTCATATCAAGATTTTTAACCGCTTCAAAAACAGAAGGAATATATTCTTCGCAGAGGATTTTTGCATACTCTTCATTGAGAAGCTGCTTTTTTCTGTCGATTTCATCCGTTGTTTCTGTGATATAAATATTTGTTCTGTATTTTCCGCCGCCGAGTCTGTCCACGAACCCGTATTCCTCAAGAGTTCTGACTTCATCTTCAATGAATATAGGTGAAACACCAAGCTCTTCTGCTATTTCTTTGACTGTTTTGGGCGAATAATATGCCGCATAAGCAATATTCTGAGTAAGACTGTTGTGAAGGAAATCGGATGTGTCGCCTTTACTGCCGGGGCAGCCGTTGTGACCCATATTTATAAATTTAACAGGATTAATTCCGAGTGTGCCGGGAGTTCTTTTCATTTCAATACC
>JAZOCZ010000092.1:0-12970 GCA_045596755.1 Eubacteriales bacterium
TTGAAAAGGACTGATTTTTTGTTTTAAATTGGTCGGATAATTCCAATTTATTCTACCGCCTTGAGGGATTCAGCCATGTTTATTTTGTCAATTCTGCGTTTCATAAAATGGTTGACAATGACGGCAAACAAAATGGTAAAAACAAGTGCAAGCAAATAACTCAAAGGCTTTACACAGTTATTGAAGTTTATCATATCGATCTTTACCATGCTCATTACAGCGGTGTGGAACAGTTTTCCAAGCGGAAGACCGAGAAAGCTTGCAATTACTGACAGCACGAGATTTTCCTTCAGCACGTAGCTTTCTGTCTCCTTGGGATAGAAACCAAGCACCTGTACCGTAGCAATCTCTCGGCTACGTTCTGCAATATTGATATTGGTAAGGTTGAAAATAACGATAAATGCAAGAGCAGCCGAAAAGGAAATAATTAACCAGATTATATAGTTTAAGCAATCGAGAGCATCGCTTATGTTGGCTCGTGTCATATCGAGCTGTGATACGCTTGTGAATTTGCCCGTCTGAGTCAGCTCCTTTGCCAAAGCTTCTGTATTACTGTCAGAAATAATAAGCGCGGAATTTGTTTCCCATTTTCCGAACAATTCGGTATAGGTTTCGTCTGTCATTATTACATAATCGTATATATGGTTATCAAAGACATCATAAACCGTAACTTTTCCGCTTGACATATCTGAATTTCTTATTGTAAAGGTATCGCCTGCAGAAAGGTTCATTTTCTCCGAAATCTTAGGGCTTATGAGAACTTCACCCTTTTTGGGAAGCGAGATTTTTTTGTTGCCTTTGTGGAAGTCTAGAAAATCCGAATATTCTTCATCTGATTTAATGCTAAGAAGCTTAACTGAGCTCATTGAACTTTCAGCACTGAGATCCACTCTGATTGATGAAACTGTAATGTATTTTTTTACTCCTGAAAGTTTATCAAGTGCCACACTTATTTCCGATTCTTTCCCTTCGTTATAGCTTGCTTCAATATCCTGCTTCAAAATTTCGCTGTACTGAAGCTCGCCAACGTCTACCATGGAATCTCTTACACCGAAGGCGGTTACTACGAGTCCCGAACAGCATCCAATACCAATAAGCATCATAAACAAACGCTGTTTATATCGAAACATATTACGTATGGTGATTTTATGCAAAAATCCAAGCCTTTTCCAGATAGGAGTGATACGTTCCAGAAGAACACGCTTTCCTCTTTTGACAGCACGCGGACGAATTAGTGCCGCAGGCACGCTGAGTAGTTCTTTTCGGCAGGAAATAAAAGTGCTTCCAAGGATGAAGAACAAGGAAATTGCAAGAGTCATAACGGCAAGCTCCATGCTGAACAAATAGGATATGGGAGCAAATCCGTATATTTCATTGTAAGCAAGCCAAAAGATTTTCGGTAATCCCCAGGTGCAAACAAAAAAACCAACAAGCCAACCGATAAAAGTGGCACTTCCTGCATAAAGGAGATATTTTGCAGTAACCGCACTGTTACTGTATCCCAGAGATTTGAGCGTACCGATTTGGGTGCGTTCTTCGTCAACCATTCGAGTCATTGTTGTTATACATACAAGAATGGATATCATAATGAAAAAAACAGGAAAGATGTTGGCTACACCGCCAATGATACCCGTGTCATTTTTAAAGCTGACGTATCCTGCGTTTTCGTTACGTGTAAGTACGTAAGCTTCGGGAGCGGGAATACCTGCTTGCTGGGCAAGCTCCGATGTGAGATGTTTTTCTTCCAATATAGTCTGATATCGACTCTTGAGAATCCTCTCGCAGAGAGAAGTTACCTCTCCTTCATACGTGGCGATCAAATCGTTGTATTCGTCGCTGTAGATTTTGGCTGTATCTGACAGCAAAAGGTTGATTTCTGTGTATACTTCGCTTTTGAAATTGCTCTTGGGAAGATAAAGAAAGCTGTACACCGACCCGTTACCAATATTTGTAGTTCCTCTGTCAAGCCCGATGTGAAGTGGGGAAGAAACTAATCCGACAACGGTGTATTCGGTTCTTTCCAAACTATTTGTAACTGAAGTTTTGTTTTCAGCTGAAAGAGAAACAGTTTTTCCTAAATCGTTTTCCGTGAATACGTCTTCATCTGCAAGACATTCATTATCTGACGTGGGCATTCTACCCGCAGATAAAGAGGGCAAATTGATATTTTCTGAAATAGCATACAATTTGAACGGATGGTCGCTTTCCTTATGCAACATAAGCGCATCTAAGCTGTACGTGCCTTCTGCCGTTTTTATTCCATTTAATTCACTTAACTTTTTCACGTCATCTTCGGTAAAACCAAGGCTTGAAAATAAACGGAAGTCGTAAAAATTATGTTCCTCAAAATATTCCCCGCCTGTATTAAGCATGGCGTCAGTGGTGATTTTGAGACCAGCAAAGAACCCTGCACTGAGTGCAACGATAAAGAGCAACGCCATATATCGTCCCTTGAAAGAACGAATCGTCCTTAAGGTCATTTTGAATATTGATTTCATTGTTATCACCACTCAATCTCATCAATGGGAACGATGTTGACGTTAACTTCATTTGTCTGTATTTCTCCGCTTTTAATGCGGATAACACGATCAGCCATAGGGGAAATTGCCTGATTGTGAGTAATGATAATAACGGTAGTTCCTTGTTTCTTGCTTAAATCATAAAGCAACTTCAGAACAGATTTACCCGTTACGTAGTCAAGTGCTCCAGTAGGCTCGTCGCACAAAAGAAGTCTTGGGTTTTTGGCAAGAGCACGGGCAATAGCCACACGCTGTTGTTCACCGCCCGAAAGCTGAGCAGGAAAATTATCTTTTCTATCCGAAAGTCCAACCATATCCAAAGCATCGCTTGCAGGAATGGGATTCTTACAAAGCTGTGCGGCAATCTCCACGTTTTCAAGTGCTGTAAGATTAGGTACAAGATTATAGAACTGAAAAACAAACCCAACGTCGTGGCGACGGTATTCCACCAATTCTTTTTTGGTTAAAGATGAGATTTCTTTTCCGTCAAAATGTATTTTACCGCTTGTAACCGTATCCATTCCGCCAAGCATATTAAGTAAAGTTGTTTTTCCTGCGCCCGAAGAACCAAGCAACACACAGAACTCACCCTTGTTGATGTGAAAGCTTGCATCTGAAAGTGCATTTATCTGTGCTTCTCCGCTGCCGTAGCTTTTTCTTACTTTATCAAATTCTATATAATGTTCGGACATTTCAATAGCTCCTCGTCTAAAGATGATTTACTCAAATTGCCATTTATTATATATCATCTTTTTAAACTACCCATAAACCCCATGTTAACAATTATACAAAAAATAGGGTCGTTGCAAATTCGAATTTTTTCGCATTTGCAACAACCCATCCAAAACGTTATATGTTCTACTATAACATCAATTTTGTTTAAAATAAAAAATATACTTTTTTACACTCGTGACATTTCCAAATCACAAAGAAGATTAAAGCACAAAATATGTTGATATAACGTCCGATTTTTCAATAAGCTTCTTCTGTTCACCATACAAAGCTTCGGGAAGAATTGTTCCGTATTCACCATTGATCACAACGTTTTCGAAGCCCTCTATTGCCTTTTTGCTTCTTACGAAAAGCTTTGTTGGGATTTCATCTTCAGAAAGAACAAATCCTTCTTCTGCATATTCTCTGAGCATTGGGAGAGGCTTGCAACGGATGGCTTCCACAACGTCAGCCACAACAGCAGATGCTGTAGGGAGACTTCCTGCGCCGGCACCATAAAAAATGCTTTCGCCCAAAACGTTACCCGTAACGGATATGGCGTTAAAAACGTCAGAGGTTGCGGCAATAAGGGAAGAATTTGAAACAAAATGAGGAGCAACAAGAAGCTTTATTCTGTCACCGCATTTTTCAGCAACCCCCAAAAGCTTAATAGCATATCCCATCTTTTCTGCAAAAGCAGTATCTTCAAGGGTAATTTCCGTTATTCCCTTAACAGGAGTTGCCATTTCAGTAGGGATTATTTGGTCAAAAGCTATACCGCCAAGGATACATATTTTACGCAAAGCATCCAAGCCTTCAACATCAGCGGCAGGATTTGCTTCTGCATAACCAAGACGCTGTGCTTCTTTGAGAGCGGATTCAAAATCAGTTCCGCATTCCTTCATCTGAGTTAAAATATAGTTTGTAGTTCCGTTGAGAATACCTGCAACCTTAACTATTTTGTTTGCTGTAAGAGCATTGAGCATAGCGTTGATAATGGGAATACCGCCTCCAACACTTGCTTCGTAAAGATAGCTTACACCGTTTCTGACAGCACATTCGGAAAGTTCCTTGCCATATTTGGCAACACATTCCTTATTGGATGTAACAACACTTTTTCCGCTTTCCAATGCGGCTTTTGAAAACTCATAGGCAGGATGAGAACCACCCATTGTTTCAACAACAACGGAAACACTTTTATCGTTGATTATGGCATTTATATCCGTCGTTACTCTGTCAGCAAGCTCGTGACCCTCAAAGGTACGAAGATCAAGGATATATTTAACGTCAACGAGGCTCTCCCCGTTTCCGCCCAACTTTTTGGAAATATCCTTGGAGTTTTCCTTGATAACCTCCCAGACGCCGCTACCAACAACGCCAAAACCCATAATTGCAATATTAAACATAAAAATACCTGACCTTCCGTCTTATTTCATTCTTCGTTTATAAATGTTTTCTCCTATTCTAACATATCCGAATTGGATTTTCAAGTATTTTCCTGCATTTTGTTGTTCATAATTTGCAAAAATGATTGACAAGCGGATTTTTTTGAAGTATAATAGACGTGGTGTGGTATTATATATTAAAGAATATATTTTCGAAAGGATATATCATGAAAAAAGTAAGAAAAGCGGTTATCCCCGCAGCAGGACTTGGCACAAGAATGCTTCCTGCTTCCAAAAGCGTTCCAAAAGAGATGTACCCTGTAGTTGACAGACCAGCCATACAGTTTCTCGTTGAAGAAGCGGTTAAATCGGGAATCACGGATATTCTTATAATTACATCACGTGGTAAAGAATCAATAGAATCATATTTTGACAAAAATTTCGATTACAACATAAAGCTTTCCGCTTCGGGTAAAACGAAGGAGCTTTCAGAGCTTGAACGAATCGAAAATTTAGCAAATATATATTTTCTACGTCAGAAAGAAGCAAAAGGACTTGGACATGCCGTTCTCTGTGCTAAAAATTTTGTTGGAGACGAGCCTTTTGCCGTTCTTTACGGTGACGATATGATTATTTCCGAAACCCCTGTTTGTAAACAGCTTACAGACATATGGGAGGAACATGGAAAGCCCGTTGTGGGAGTAAAAGAAGTGCCGGTGGAAAAGGTTATGAAATATTGTTCCCTCAAAACCTCACCTATGGAAAAAGAAGGACTTTATGCTGTCTCCGATATGATTGAAAAGCCAAGTCGTGAACAAATATTCTCCAATTTCTCGATTTTGGGAAGAGTTGTGCTTCCCCCTGAAATCTTTGAAATCCTTGAAAAAACCGCTCCGGGTGCAGGCGGTGAAATTCAGCTTACGGATGCCATGGCAGAACTTTCAAGAAAGAACGGTATATTGGCATACGACTACGAAGGTAAAAGATACGATATGGGAAGCAAATTAGGCTTCATAATGGCAAATATCGACGTAGGACTCAAGCATGAAGAAACTGCAGAAGGCTTGAAGGAATATCTTAAAAGTCTTAAGCTTGACTAAGGGAGATTTGTTCATGGACAGAATAAGCAAGGAAAACTACTATCTGAACATAGCACAGACAGTTTCAAGCAGAGGAACGTGCCTCAGACGTAAATTTGGAGCTATTATAGTTAAAAACGACGTTATAGTTTCAACAGGATATGCGGGCGCTCCAAGAGGGAGAATAAACTGTTGTGACAGAAAAAGCTGTCTCCGTGATGAAATGAACATCCCTCGCGGTGAAAGATACGAGCTTTGCCGTTCCGTTCATGCAGAAGCGAACGCCATAATCAGCGCATCACGCGAACAGATGCTTGGTGCTGACCTTTATCTTGTTTGTACAGACCCTAAAACAGGTGAAGCCATTGGCGGAACAACAAGCTGTCAGATGTGCAAAAGACTTGTGATAAACGCAGGAATAAACCGTGTTATTGTGAGAGAAACCCCAGATACATATTCAATCTACAATGTGTCGGATTGGGTAACTGATGACGATAGCCTTGGCAAAATAGGATATTAAAATACTAAAAGCAGGATTTTAAATGAAAACCAATCAGAAGAAGGCAAAAAAAGAAAAAAAAGAATTTATAATAGCGACAGTTATCGTGATCGCTCTCATACTCGCCTTGGTTTTATCTTTTTTTCTGCCTGACCTTATTAAAGAATGGAAATATAAATTAAGCCTCGTTTCCTTCACTCGGACCGAAAACTACATAGAAGACGAAAACGGAAACAAATTTTTTATTTCAAACCGTTCTGTTGAAGCCATAGGAGAGGACGGTGTTTACGGTCTCCTTGACGGGAAGGAATATCGTTTTATTGGCTTCATGCACGAGAAAGACAAAACCCCTTCGTACATAGTTGAATTTGAAAACGGAACGAAAGGTGCGGTTTTAAGGCTTGAAGGAGCGGAGGAAATAACAATTTCAAACTTTGCTCCCGTTTCTGCGGATATATGCTTCGCAACTTCTGATTATCCATACGATTATTTAGTTGCGGCTGATAAATACCTTGATAACGGCGGAAACAATAAAAACGATGAGGAATATATACAGCTCATTTACGATTCCCTCGTAAACGGAAAAGAAGTCCCTTCCCCAATGGCGCAGGAATCTGCTTCAAGAATAAAACTGAAATCCAAGAAATATCCCGGTCTTTACTATACGGTTATGTTTATAACGGATAAAAACGGAATTTCATATCTGCAAGACGTAGGAAGCGGAAAATGCGTTTTATCCCCAGATAAATTGACGGTGAGGATGTCTTAATGGAAATAGTTCCTCTTAAAAAAGAGTTTTGCGAAAACGCATCGAAACTTGAAAAAAATTATCTTTCAACCGCATGGAGTGAAAAACAACTTGAAGAAATCGTAGAAAATACGGATTATTGTTATGTTACCGCATTGGAAAACAACGTTCTTTTGGGCGTTGGCGGTGCAATATGTACAGCTCCTGATTCCGCTGAAATATTTACCGTTGCCGTTGACGAAAAACGCAGAGGAAAAGGCGTGGGGGGAAAAATCGTTTCAGCACTTATAGATTTTTGCCGTATAAAAAAAGCGGAAAGCATTTTCCTTGAAGTCGAAGAAGGAAACAACTCTGCAATAGGATTATACAAGAAATTCGGGTTTTTATCCGTAGGAGTCAGAAAAGGCTTCTATCATGGAAAAAATGCAATTATTATGAGAAAAGAATTATAGAAAGCGTAAAAAAATGGAAAGTCTTTATGAATTAAAAAAACGTGACGGAAAAGACAGAATTGTTCTTGCCATAGAATCATCCTGTGACGAAACCTCCGTTGCGATTGTAAAAAACGGGCGTGAACAGTTAAGCTGTGCAACGGCAACTCAAACTGATATCCACGCATTGTACGGTGGTGTCGTTCCCGAAATTGCTTCCCGTGCCCATACAGAAGCAATTTGCGGACTTACGGAAAAGGCGTTGAGTGATGCATCTCTCACAATGGACGATATTGATGCCATTGGTGTTACCAATACCCCAGGTCTTATCGGAGCATTGCTGACAGGCGTATGTTTTGCAAAAGGATTGGCTTATGCAACGAAAAAACCGCTTATTGCCATTGACCATATAAAAGGACACACTGCGGCAAATTATCTTTGCTTCAAAGAACTCGAACCTCCCTTCACAGCTCTTGTTGTAAGCGGGGGGCATACTTCCCTTTTCGCTGTCGATTCCTACACGGAATACAGAGTTATCGGCTCAACAAGAGACGATGCGGCAGGCGAGGTTTTCGATAAGGTCGCAAGGGTTTTAGGTCTCCCCTATCCAGGCGGAGCCGCTATGGACAGACTTGCATCCGAGGGTGACAAAAAAGCGTTGAAACTCACGGTAAGCCACGTTGAAGGAAGCAAGTACGACTTTTCCTTTTCAGGACTTAAAACCGCAGTTATAAATAAGGTTCATCAGATGGAACAAAAGGGCGAGGAACTTGATCATAAAACCAAATGCGACATTGCCGCTTCGATGACTTACTCTCTTATTAAAACCATTACCACAAGGCTTGAAACGTATTTCGAGGAATATCCCGAAATCAAGGGCAGGCCTATCGTTTTGGCTGGTGGTGTTGCGGCAAACTCACATTTGAGAAAGGCTCTCAAAGAAACCACAGAAAAATACGGTGCTGTGCTTTATCAGCCTCCCCTTTCCCTTTGTGGCGACAATGCGGCAATGATAGCCGCCCAAGGCTTCTATGAGCCAATTTTAGACGAAGAAAAAGCACTTACTTTAAATGCATATGCAACAGCAAGAATAAATCCGCTAAAAAAAGCGTAAAGAAAGAGGAAAAAAATGGATAGAAACACGTACATAAACGAAGCAACAGCAAAATTTCAAGCATTGCTCAACGAACAGCTCGACAGAGCAGAAAACATCAAAAAAACGAAAGATTTCGTTGACTTCAAAAAACTTGATAAAATAATTATCGGTGTTTGCGGAGGCGACGGCATCGGACCTTACATTTCCGCTGTAGCAAAAACCGTTCTTGAAAACATGTTAAAGGACGAAATCGCAAGCGGTAAGGTAGAAATAAGAAACATTGACGGTCTCACAATTGAAAACAGAGCGGCAGCTAACAAAGCCATTCCCGATGACGTTATGGAAGAACTCAAAGCCTGCCACGTTATTCTCAAAGGACCTACAACAACTCCAAGAGCAGGTGACCCATGGCCCAACATCGAAAGTGCAAACGTTGCAATGAGAAAGGCTCTTGACCTTTTTGCAAACCTCCGTCCTGTAAAAATTCCCGCAGAAGGTGTTGATTGGACGTTCTTCAGAGAAAATACAGAGGGCGCATACGCTGTGGGAAGTAAGGGAATCCACGTAAGCGACGAACTTTCCCTTGACTTCACCGTTACCACAACGGAAGGAACGGAACGTATTGCAAGACTTGCGTTTGAATACGCCAAAAACAACGGTTACGACCGTGTTACCATAGTTACAAAGGCTAACGTTATCAAAACAACGGACGGCAAATTCCTTAAAATCTGCAAGGAGATAGCCAAGGAATATCCAGATATCACCGTTGACGATTGGTATATCGATATAATGACAGCAAAATTGGTTGACGAAAAGCGCAGAAGAGATTTCAAGGTTGTGATTCTTCCCAACCTCTATGGTGACATAATTACAGACGAAGCCGCAGAGCTTCAAGGTGGAGTTGGTACAGCAGGAAGCGCAAACATCGGTAAACGTTACGCTATGTTTGAAGCTATTCACGGTTCAGCCCCAAGAATGGTAACGGAAGGCAGAGCAATTTATGCTGACCCATGCTCAATGCTCAGAGCTGTTGTTATGCTTCTCAATCATATCGGTATGCAGGATAAAGCCTCAAAACTCGATAAAGCAATTGATGAATGTATGGCTGAGGTTAAAATGACAGGCAGAGAAGACGGCGCAACAAACGTTGAATTTGGTGCTAAAATCATAGAAAAACTTTAATTATGAGAGAACATATTTATACGATACCCGTCAATGAAGCATTTGAGAACTCGGGGGATGATTGTCCTTTCTGTACCCTTTACAGAAAACTTGAAGAAAACGAACTTGATTTGATTCTCGGTGCTTCAATGATGGAGCCTGATGTAAGAATCGAAACGAATAAAAAAGGCTTTTGCACTTATCATTTTGGAAAAATGCTTCCACGCAAAAACAGATTGGGAATTGCGTTGATGCTTCAAAGTCATCTTGAAGAAGTAAAAAAAGAAGTAAAGCAAGGGGGATTTTTTTCCCGTGACCATGCCGCAAAACCCGTGAAAAACATATCAAGGCTTGAAGAAAGCTGTTATATCTGCGACAGAATAGAAAACAGTCTTTCAGCCATGTTTCAGACTGCGGTTTATCTTTACGAGGAAGAAAAAGAATTCAAAAAAAAGTTTGAAAAGCAGAAAACTTTCTGCCTTCCCCATTATAAACGTCTTTTGGAAGCATCCAAATGCATAAACAAGGATATGAAAGCAGAGCTTGAAAAAACGGCACAGTCGATTCTTTTTGCATCTATGGATTCTTTATACGAGGACGTCAGTTTGTTTATAAAAAAGTTCGATTACAGATTTGATGATTTACCCTGGGGCAATTCAAAGGATTCAATTGAACGAGCAATTGCCCTTCTTACCTCCGAGGATTACAGAATAAAAAGCAAAAAATAAAAGGCTTCCTTTATGACGGAATACCTTTCATAATCGCGAACAAAATTCAATATTAAAAATTCTTAAAGAAGGAGAATGCAGACCGATTTTCTGCTGTATGTTATGGATTACATTTTTAAAGACGGCGGAGTTATCATCCGCCATTCTCCCTTTTTTGACGTGGAACGGACTCTTGATTGCGGTCAATGCTTCAGATTTGACAAGGATGAAAACAACGTTTTCCACGGAGTTGCTTTCGGAAAATATTTAAGGTTTGAACCCTTTGAAAACGGTGACGTTTTCATACCCAATATGTCGAAAAATGAGTTTGAAGAAAGATTTATCTCGTTTTTTGCCTTTGATATGAACTACGAAGAAATCATTTCATCTCTTGTTTTTGATAAAACGGTGAAGGATTCCCTTTCTCGTTCCATTGGAATAAGGGTTTTGAATCAAGAGCCTTGGGAAGCTCTTTGTTCTTTCATAATTTCACAGAACAACAACATTCCAAGGATAAAGAAAATAGTATCCGCATTATGCGAATTATGCGGTGAAAAAGTTGATGGATGCAATATGAAAGCGTTTCCAACTGCACAAGCGGTTTACTCCCTTGGTATAGATGGACTTGCTCCAATAAAAAGCGGCTTTCGTGCAAAATATATCATAAGTGCCGCAGAATCAGTTGTAAACGGTGAGACGGACTTTGATTCTCTCAAAAAATCCGATTATGAAACAGCAAAAAAACAGCTTATGAAAATTAAAGGAGTTGGTCCAAAGGTTGCTGATTGTGCATTACTTTTCGGACTTGGATTTACAGAAGCATTTCCTGTGGATGTGTGGATAAAGAGGGTTGTATCAAAATACTACGGTGAAAGCTTCACACCTGAATATTTCGGCAAATACGCTGGAATTGCTCAACAGTTTTTGTTTTACAATGAAAGATATGTTTAAGAAAATTTTATTTTTTACTCTCGCTATCATCATTTCTCTTTCCACCTTTCCGAAAAACGAGGTAAAAGCTCTAACCGCAGAGGAAATTATCAACTCCTCGGAGCTTAATCCTATAAAAACAGGATATAAATCCCTTGATCAGCAAATTGAAGCAATTTTTGACAAAGGATTCACGGCGGGAATGAGCACTTACGATAAGGTCTGGTATTTATATAAGTATATGGTGGAAACCTTCGAATACGATAATTCCTATCTTATCCACATAAACAAGGATATCTACCCTATTCTGAACGTTGTTCCATATAAATCTACCGATGATGCATACGAGGTTTTCAGAGCCTTGCGTATTCTTGATTTAAAGCTTGGAGCTTGTACTTATTATTCGTCCCTTTTTATGATAATGCTCCGTGCCATAGGTTTGGAAGCATACACAGTGACGGGAAAAACAAGCACCGTAAGTGGTGGATGGACGGGTCATACTTGGGTAAGCGTCATCATAAACGATGTATGGTATAATTTTGATCCGCAGGTAGAAGATAATATCACAAACAGAACTGCCAACAAAGTTGTCGGAACATACCGTTTCTGCAAGACAGATGCCCAGCTTTCTGGAAAAATAAAAGGATTCAACCGAGTGGAAGACATGGCAGAATTTGGCGGATTTCAGATTGAAGGAGTACACGCCCCTTTACTTAATGGACTTTCCGACGGTAACACGGTTTACGTTTATTCAGGCGGAACTGTAACCTTGCTTCCCGACGTTTCTCAATCGCAAAACGGCATAACGTATAGCGTTTACATTATAAGCGGACGTTATGACACTGAAACGGAAATCAGAAAAGGCAACTGTTTAGGAACTAATTTAAAAAGCGAGGAAATCAACATATCCCTCAACGATTCAGGAGAATACTCCGTATTGGTCGACGCAACTGACGGAGAACATACTTCAAGTTCAGTTTTCCATATTGAAGCAGTGAATCTCTATCAATGCCCGCCTAAAACAGAAGTGGAAAACGTCAAAGCCTTGCTTGACGATGAAAGCGCATTTATAACCGATAAATACGGAAACGTTAAAACAAGCGGATATATCGGTACAGGTGACATAATCAACTCTGAATTTCACAGCATATATTGGGCTTACGTTTCAGGTGATACGGACGGTGACGGAAATATATCAGCCACAGACTATCTTCGAATTAAATCCGCATTCCTTGGCACGTTCCATTTCGACAAACTTTTTACAGAAGCGGCAGACTATAACCACGATTCCACAATAGATGCAACAGATTATATTTCTATAAAGCATCTTATGCTTAAAGGATTTTAGTCAATTGCTTTCTAATATATACTGATTAAATTTAACAAATGGGATATACTTGTGTGTAGATATACTATTATTTACTAAAATTCTGCAAAAGGTAGTTAAACATGAGTAAAGATGTAGAGTTTAAAAATCGAGACCGTTTTATACAGTTGGGCATTGCAATATCCACATTAAGAAGAATAAGAGGAATGTCTCAGGATAAATTATCCGAAGAAGCAGGAATAAGTCGCTCTTTATTAAGTGCTATTGAAGCACCGAATATGGCACATAGTTTTTCGTTGCAAGTTTTTTTCAATATAGCAGATGCTCTTGAAATTGATCCATCCGATCTATTGAAGTTATCTGTTTTTCCAGATACT
>JAZOCZ010000093.1:0-18742 GCA_045596755.1 Eubacteriales bacterium
GATAAAAGCATCCGTGCCGTATTTGACGGTAGTTCTGATAAATTTATTCTTATTATAGGGCCATGTTCCGCAGAACACAGCGAACCTGTTCTTGAATACATATCAAGGCTCAAAAAAATCTCAGAGCAAGTTTCTGATAAAATTATAATAATTTTGTCAGAAACTTGCTCGGAGATCTTTTTGAGCCTTGAAATGTATTCAAGAACGGGGTCAACATGGTCTGCGGAACAAGGTCCTATAATAAGTATAAATTTATCCGAACTACCGTCAAATACGGCACGGATGCTTTCATCACGGGCGATTTTTATCTTCTCCATGCTTTTAGTTACTGGTAATTCTTTTTTTACCTCCATTGGAATAGGAAGTTTTCTGTGGAAATTCATTGACATTTTTAAAACCTCACTTTGTAGGGATTCAATTATAAAATAAAAAGTCCGCACTTCATATATGCCTGAAAGCATAGCGAATGCGGACTGACCATATTTTGTTACCGAATGATTTGTTCAAACTTCGGATTTCACAAAAGACGGGCAGCCCTTGGCAAAGTAATAAAAGTAATAAAAATACTTATTTGTAAACATGGCTTTTCCTCCTTTTGTGTTTTTACGTTTGTCGACAACGTTTTGTTGTTTGAGATTATACACCCAAATTTTAATCTTGTCAATAGTTTTTTTGAAAAAATAGTTGAATTTTTTGCATAAATATGCTACAATATCCGACGGATTAAGTGTTTTTATTTGGAGTCAATTATGATACATATAGTTTTATACGAACCTGAAATACCGCAGAATACGGGGAATATTTCAAGAACCTGTGCAGTTACGGGATGTCATCTTCATTTAATTGAACCTTTGGGGTTTGAATTGAGTGAGCGTTCAATTCGCAGAGCAGGACTTGATTATTGGCAGTATCTCACGGTTAATACTTATAAAAATTGGGATGAGTTCAAATCCCAGAACGAAGGGGAATTCTATTTTTGTTCAACTAAGGGTAGGAAATGTCATTCAGAGGTTGAATATCCAAATGATAAAGATCTTTATTTCGTGTTTGGAAAAGAGAGCTACGGACTTCCCGAACCGTTACTTAAAGATAATTACGAAAGATGTATAAGAATCCCAATGAAAGGCTTTGTTCGTTCTCTGAATCTTTCAAATGCTGTTGCTATTGTCACGTATGAAGTGTTACGACAACTTGATTACCCTGATCTTTCAGGTGAAGGAAACCTTACGGGAAGACCTGATTGATAAAAACAAAAGAGCAAAAAATGACAGCAAAATATGTCTGTTCAGAATTCGGAAAAATGTGTGAACTTTATAACAATGAAGATTTTGAAATAGTATGGAAGAAATCTTCAAGCGATAGAAAATCTATGATAGTCTTTTATTCATTTGATTTCCTGCTCTGTGTGCATTGGGACGTGGAGAATGCGGTAGGTGTGATTTCGCTAACAACGATTATCTGTTTCCTTCACATTATTTATTCCATCTCATCAGAGATGCTTTTGATGATTTATACCTTATGCAAACGCATAAAATGTCTTTTGTTTGTCAATAAGTTAGAACTGACTTTATTTTTGTTGAAAATTCATGCGGACAATAACATTTTTGGTGGTATAATCTTTCATAAGTGATTGAGACCTTTCTGTTGATTTTGGGTGCAGTGATTCTATTTTAACAGAACTCAATCACTTTTTCTATTCTTTTTTCTTCGTTTTTGCCTCACATCTCTTGTATAACTACAACAAAAAAAGAACCAAAATGATTTTTAGTACTTGAAAAATATTATATTTTGTGGTAGAATATACAATGTGTAAAATTACATGTGGGAGGATTTTTTATGATAAACGAGAGAACTCTCAATTTATTGATCGAATCTCTTGGAAATGATGCAGATCTGTTGTCACTTCTTGATGACTGCCTCGCCTCTTTTGAGAATTATCACATGGCGGTTTACAAACTTGAAACGTATAAAAAAATTCACGGTGTAAATGTGAAAAACGGTGAGATATACAAGGACACCGTAATGGAACTTGACCGTAACAGAACAATTTGTCATAACGCTGTCATTGCCAATATGGGTATACTTAACCGACTTGCGGAAATGAATAATCTTCCCCCTGTTTATGAGGGAATAGTGTCCGAAGAACGCACTCACAGACGAAACCTTGCAAACGAAGTTTTTGAATATGTGGAGAAGGTAATCAAAAACAGAGATTGACCCTTTCCGCCGAATTCGTTCGGATATTGATCTTGGAGGTTTTTATGTCTGAAAAGAAATACAAAATCGTCAGAATAATTGCTTTTTTTCTTGTGACTACTATGTGTTTGCCTTTTTATGCTTGCACGGTTGAAAGCGAATCAAAGGAAGAAAAAACTGAAAGCGTCATAGAAATCTTCGAAGAAAGTGTTGAGGAATCTTCGGGAGAAAACGTTGAATCGTGTTTGGATGAATCTTCTTCGGAAATTTTCGAGTCGAGCTTTGAGGAGTCATCCGAAGAATCAATCGGAATGAATTCCGAAGAATTATCTGAAGAATCATCTGAAGAAAGTTTTGTGGAAATTTCAGAAGATATCTCCGAAACTGTTTCAGAAGAAACATCAGAAGAAAGCTCTGAGGATTGGACAAATCAAGGTACTACTTATTTTGAAGAAACAGGAAAATGTACTTATACGACGGTTTATTCTCCCAAAACTAACGATAAAGTCACTTATGAAAAAAGTGGTATATATTTATACAATACGGAATTCAGAATGTCTCCCGAATTGGAAGCTGAGTTTCTGACTCTTTTTTCTTCATTTGAGAACCCACAGTCCGTAACGGTAAGAGAAATAAATTCCGAATTTGTTTTTTCGTATAATCCAAATAAAAGAATCGCTTGTGCCAGTGCAATAAAAGCTCCTTTCGGTCTTTTTGCCGCAAAATGCGTAGAACAGGGACTTGTTTCTTGGGAAGAGAGATTGGTTTACGAAGAAAAATACGATTACTTCACTGGCTCGGGGGTTATTCAGGATGAATACGAATACGGAACGCAGTTTTCCGTTAAACGCCTTTTCGAGCTTATGCTTTACATAAGCGACAATATAGCTTACCTCATGCTTAAAGACAGATTTGGCGGAGCAACACCGTTTAATGATTCCATGAATGCTTTAGGATGTAAGGATATAATCGATTGGGGAAACTGGGGAAAGCTTACTTCATACGAAATGGCTCTCGTTTGGAGAGAAATTTATCATTACACAAAAAGCGGTTCTCCCGAATCAAAAAAGCTGTATAAGGAGCTTGACAGAGCCTTATATAACGAACTTGAAAAGGGAATACAGGGAAAAGAGAATCTTCATAAATCAGGATGGAGTGCAAACGGATATAACGATGCGGGGATTTTCTTTGATGGTGAACAAACATACGTTGTTGCGGTTATGACGGGAAGAAAAGAGCTGACAGACGGCAGAAACAGAACTCAGCTTGTAAAGATATCAAAGCTTATAGATAAGCTTATTGTGGAATATAATGAATTTGCTTTACAAAACGGATAAAAATAAAGAGGTATAAAAATGGATTACAAAGCATTGGCAGAATTGCTGTTTCCTAACGTGGAAAACACAACTGAATACTATGAGGAGAAATATAAGGCACGTAACTTGCCCGAAGGTGCGAAAGTAACAAGATTTGCTCCAAGCCCAACGGGATTCGTTCATTTTGGAAGTATGCTTCCCGTTGTCGTTTCTGAAAGACTTGCTCATCAGAGCGGCGGCGTATTCTATCTCAGAATAGAGGACACAGACGATAAACGTTACGTTGAAGGCGCAGAAGAAGACCTTATAAACGTTTATAAATATTTCGGAGTAAGCTTTGATGAAAGTATTATGGCAGGGGGCGAGTACGCTCCTTACAGACAAAGCGAGCGTAAGGATATATATTCAGCTTATGCCAAAAAACTTGTAGCAGAGGGAAAAGCTTATCCTTGCTTCTGTTCTGCTGAGGAGCTTGACGAAACGAGAAAGCTTCAAGAGGAAAGAAAAGTTGTGACGGGTTATTGGGGCGAATACGTAAAATGCCGTGACCTTACTCTTGAACAGGTTGAAGAAAATATCAAAGCAGGTAAGGAATGGGTTCTTCGTATAAAATCAAACGGAAATCCTGAAAATAAAATAAAGTTTACTGACCTGATAAAAGGTGCTATCGAAATAACTGAAAACCATATAGACCATATTTTGCTCAAGCGTGACGGAATGCCAACTTATCATTTGGCTCACGGTGTGGACGATCATCTTATGGGAACAACCCATGTTGTACGAGGAGAAGAATGGCTTCCAAGCTTGCCATATCATTTGCAGATATTCGGTGCGTTAGGCTTCAAAGCTCCCAAGTATCTCCATATTTCGCAGCTTATGAAGGCTGTTGAGGTGGAGGATGAAGAAGGGAACGTAAAGACTGTAAAGAAAAAGCTTTCCAAACGTGATATGGGGGCAGGACTCAGTTATTATATCGAAAAGGGATATACGCCAGAGAGCGTTATGGAATACGTTCTTACCTGCCTTAATTCCAATTATGAGGATTGGAGAAGAGCTAATAAGGACGCACATTATACGGAATTTCCTTTCTCTATAAAGAAAATGAGCGCATCAGGAACGCTTTTTGATCTGGCAAAGCTTAATGACGTAAGTAAAAACGTTGTTTCAAAGCTTACGGCTGATGAAGTTTATGACAGATTGACCGTATGGGCAAAGGAATTCGATGGAGAATTTTATAACCTTCTTGTGAATGATGAAGCTCTTGCAAAGGGAATTCTTTCCATTGGCAGAGGCGGAAACAAATCAAGAAAGGATTTTGGAACGTGGAGTGAGGTTAAACCCTTTATAAGCTTCTTCTATGACGAGCTTTTTGTCCGCGAAGAAAACGTTCCTGAAAACTTTGACAAAGAAACGGTTAATGGGGTTCTCGAAGCATTCCTTGCTTCTTTCGATTTGTCCGACGACCAGAATACTTGGTTCGGAAAGATAAAGGAGCTTGGTGCAGAAAAGGGATTCTGCCCCGACGTTAAGGCTTACAAGGCTTCTCCCGAAGGATATAAAGGACACGTTGGCGACGTCAGCACGTTCATACGTGTTGCGGTAACGGGAAGAACAAACAGCCCTGATCTTTACGCTGTAATGCAGCTTCTCGGCAAGGAACGCGTTGAAAAACGAATAAGAGATTATATAAACCTCTGAGTTAATATTCAGTATAAAAAACTAATTATAATTGGAGTATAAGACAATGGAAGAAACAAGCAATTTTCTGTATGATATAATTGAAGACGATTTGAAAGAGGGAAGGGTGGAAAAAATTCATACCCGTTTCCCGCCCGAACCAAACGGATATCTTCATATCGGAAGTGCAAAGGCGATTTATATTAACTATACCGCTGCTAAAAAATACGGCGGAAGCTTTAACCTCAGATATGACGATACTAACCCTACCAAAGAGGATGATGAGTACGTGCAGAGCATATACCGTGATTTGACGTGGTTGGGAGCAAATCCAGATGGCGGTATTTTCTACGGAAGCGATTATTTTGATAAATGCTACGAATATGCAGTTTTGCTCATTAAAAAGGGACTTGCATACGTTTGCGACCTTTCTGCTGATGAAATGCGTGAATATAGAGGAACGCTTACAGAGCCAGGAAAGGAAAGCCCCTACAGAAACCGTAGTATTGAAGAAAATCTTGAACTTTTCGAGAAAATGAAAAACGGAGAATTTGAGGACGGAGCTTGTACCTTGCGTGCAAAAATAGATATGGCTTCTCCAAATATGAACCTTCGTGACCCTGCTATATACAGAATCCTTCATATGAATCATCACAGACAGGGAGATAAATGGTGTGTATATCCTCTTTACGATTTTGCTCATCCTATTCAGGATGCTCTTGAGGGAATAACCCATTCCATGTGCTCCATTGAATTTGAAAACCATAGACCTCTTTATGATTGGGTTGTTGATAGCATAGGATTTGAGAAAAAACCCCATCAGTATGAATTTGCCCGCCTTAACGTTACGAATACGGTTATGAGCAAGCGTTATCTGAGAAGACTTGTTGAAACGGGCGTTGTTGACGGTTGGGACGATCCCCGTATGCCAACCCTCTGTGGACTGAGAAGGAGAGGGTATACTCCGGAATCAATTTTTGAATTTGTAAAGAAAGCGGGAGTTGCAAAAAACTTCTCCATCGTTGATATAGCGCTTCTGGAAAGCTGTATCCGTGATGAGCTTAACGCAAAAGCGGAAAGAAGAATAGTTATAACCGATCCTGTAAAAGTAACTATTTCAAACTATCCTGCTGACAAAAAAGAATATTTTGAAACTTCAAATAATCCAAACGATCCAGAAGCTTCAAAGAGAGAACTTTTGTTCACAAGAGAGCTTTATATAGACAGAAGCGATTTTTCAATGGATCCTCCTCCAAAGTATTTCCGTCTTAAACCAGGTGGAGAGGTTCGTCTTATGTGTGCTTATATAATTAAGTTTGTGGAAGCAAAAACAGATGAAAACGGAAACGTTACGGAAATAATTTGTGAAGCAGACCTTGAAACGAGAAACGGAAATCCCGTAGACGGCAGAAAAGTAAAGGGAACTATTCATTGGCTCAGTGCGGAAAACTGCATTGATTGCGAGGTTGCTGAATTTGATAAGCTGTTTACCATTGAAAACACAGGAGCTATTGCCGAAGGACAGACGTATGACGATTATCTCAACGCTGATTCTGTGAAGGTGAAAAAAGGCTGTAAGGCTGAAAAATGTCTTGAAAACGCGGAAACGGGTGAAAGATTCCAGTTTGTGAGAACGGGATATTTCTGCAAGGATACGAAATACGAGGGAAGATTCAACCGTATAGTAGAGCTTAAAGATTCCAAGCCTGTGGCGAAAGGAAAATAATTTTCATGAAGAAAAGAATTTTATCATTGATGCTTGCTCTGCTTATGATGTCTTTTATGGCATCTTGTGGAAAGGATGAAAATAGCTCTGAAGCAGGAACGGAATCCACTTCTGAGGAAATTTCCTCAGTTAATTCCGCAGAAGCATCGGAAGATAAATCTGAAGCAGCTTCCGAGGAGAAATCAGAAGAAGTACCAGAAGAGGAAGAATTTATGGCATACAAAGAAGATAAATCAGGATACTTGAAAGGCGAACAGACCGAAAATCTCAATTTCAATTCTAAAACCATAAAGGCATTGGATTTCAAAGGCACATTCAAGGATGCGCATATTGATGAAAACGGCAGACTCGTTATGGATGATGGAGATAATCTTTATTTTGCTTTATTTGAAAGTGACGTTATGAACGTTGGCGAATTCAGCTCAATGCTCATCTCATGGAATGCCAATGCAGGAGATGGCAAAGTTCAGGTTTACGTTTCCTATGAAGCAGAAGACGGAACTTGGAGCGATTATTTCACCTTTGGAGTATGGTCTGACAAAAAGAACGTTTCCACAAGCAAAAGCAAGTCTGATGATTATGCAAAAATGAATGTTGATACGTTTTTGCCGAAAAAGCAGACGACTGGAAATATTAAATTCAAAATAAACTTGCTCAGAAACGGAAAGTATCGCCCCGTGCTTGAAAATATTACAATAGCAACTCCAGAAATGAAATCTGCGACACCGGGTAAATACCCTGAAGAAGCTATAATTGACGTTCCTATGCGTTCACAGCATGCTCCTGAAAACGGTTCAAGAGGAAACGTTATGTGTTCTGCAACTACAGTTGCAATGGCTCTTGAACATCTCGGCTTCAAGCAGTCTACTTATGATACCGCTATGGGTACTTATGACGTTGAATACGACGGATATGGCAACTGGCTCTTCTCCGTTGCTGAAGCAGGATCAAAGGGATATTATACCTTCTGCGATTTCTATGATGAAGATATGATGAAATATGCTCTTTCAAAGGGCTATACCATCGGTTGCTCCACAATGCTTACTCAATCGGGACACGTTGTTCTTGTTACTGGTTATACGGTTATTGACGGTGTTGAATACTATGTTGTAAATGACCCTAACGTGAATTCAAGTAAGGTTGAAGTTACCAATTATACCTGCGAATACTTCAATTCCGTGTGGCTTAAATCTGATTACAACAATTTGGGCGTAGTTTACGTATTCCAAGGACAGTATTAAGCATAAAAAATAAAATCAAGTAAATAATTTATATAAGCATATAAATTAAAGCACATTAAACCATTATCTCAGCGCGGAGTAAAAATTATGTTCTACGACAAAGATTATAACTCGGAAAACAATACGTCTGATGAGAACAATTCTGTTTTGGATTCAGACAACGATCCGAAAAATGTGTCAGAAGCTCCATTATCAAATCAAATAGATGCTTCCGATGAAAAAAATATTTTAAATCAGGAATCAGTTATGAAAGAAGCATCTTCTGAAAAAGGCGAAATTTCTGAAGAAAATCCTTCTTTAGACAATGATGTTAGCACTGATGAAATGCCGCCTTCAGAGCAAAATGGAATTTCTGATAAAGAAACCGCAAAGGAATCTAATTCCGATTTAAGCAGTTCTTTCGATTTGGGTGGAAATGGCTCTATATACAGGGATTATTCTGTGTATAACAACATACCGCAACCTCAATACACCGAAGACTCGTTTAACAAAGTTGTTTCACCACCAAAAAAAGGCAAGGCGGTTTTCTGGATAGTTTTAGTGGTGATGATGATTTTGAGTATGTTTGCCACTGCAGTTCTTACAAGATATTTTAGTAATGGCAACGGTTCAACTGAGGATGGACTCCCATCTCATGAATATACTCAGACTGTCATTGAGCACGTAAAAATTGAAAAGCCTGAAAATGAAGCGTATACGGATAAAACAAAGCTTTATGAAAAGGCTCAAGAAAGCTGTGTTACGGTTATTTGCGGCATGAAGGGAGGATATTACGGGCAAACGTCGGGCTATTCTTCACTTGGCAGTGGATTTGTTGTTTCGAAGGACGGATATATAGTGACAAACGCTCACGTTGTCGAAGGAGCAAACAGTATAAAAATTCGTTTCTATGACGGAACAGAAAAGGAAGCGTTGTTAATCGGAAAGGACTCGATTTGTGATATTGCCGTCGTTAAAATTCATAGAAGCGATGATCTTGTTCCCGTGAGCTTCGGGGATTCGTCTTCAGTTCGTATCGGCGAATTTGCCATGGCTATCGGTACGCCTTCAAACGATGATTTGTTTGGAACTATGACTTTTGGTGTTATTTCGGGTAAAGAAAGAAAGATATCCATAAAAAACACCGAAGGACAAACCGTTAAAACAATGCTTCTTTTGCAGACTGATGCAACTTTGAACCCAGGTAACTCAGGCGGTCCTCTTTTCAATATGAATGGTCAGGTTATAGGTATAAATACCATGAAGCTCACCGAAACGTTTGAGGGAGTTGGCTTTGCCATTCCATCATCTGGCGCGGTTAACGTAATTAACTCTCTTATTTCAACGGGTGAATCAAATTATTCTGATTCCAATTACGTTAAAATGGGGTCACAGCTTGGTATTACAGGCGTTACAATGAGCGATTCGGTTGAAAAGGAATACGGATTTGCAGATGATTCTCCAAAAGGAGTTCTTGTGGTAACCATTGATAAAGAAGCTTCTGCATATAAAGCGGGACTTAGCACATATGACGTTATTTGTGAATTTAATGAAGAGGAAATAACAACTATTGAACAGCTCATTGGAGAGATACAGGAATGTTCTCCAGGGGATAAGGTGACGGTTAAGGTTTACAGAGTTGAGCGTAACGGAAAGGATGGAAAATATCATACCTATACCTTCGCTCTCGACGCAGTAGAGGGATAAAAAATGAAAAACAGAAAAACATTATGTATTATAGCTCTTTTGATTTTTGCAACGCTTACTTTGACATCATGTCAAAGTATGGTAATGCTTTCAGGACTTCTCAATAGCTCTGAAGCTTCTGAAAATGAAGAAAGCTTTGAGGAATCGTCTTTGGACGATGCAGAGTCTGATTCAAGCGAAGCTTCAACGGATGAATCCGATGAATCTGCGGAAGACGTTCTTAATGAAGTAAGTAAAGAGGATTTTGAAGAAGGCAAGGGGGAAGCTCCCATTGCTGATTTGTATGATTATTGTATAGATAGTTGTGTCAGCATCGTTTGCAAGGTTGTTGTTGAAACTCCGGGAATTTGGGGGACTACAACTGAAGAAGGAACTTCTTTAGGAAGCGGATTTGTAATTGAGGGTGGACATATAGTAACAAACCATCATGTTATAGAGGATGCAAAAGAAATAAAAGTTGTTTTCAATGATGGCGAAGAGGTTGATGCTGAGCTTGTTGGTTCTGATGAAACCTGCGATATAGCTGTATTGAAGGTTAAGACTGATAGGGTGTTGAACCCTGTTAAGATAGGAGATTCTTCCAAGGTCAGAGTAGGCGAGGAGGTAATCGCTATCGGAACTCCTTCAAGTATTGATTTTGCTGGAACTCTCACATACGGTGTTATTTCAGGACTTAACAGAAAGCTTGAAGTTACAAACGAAAGCGGCAAGGTTTTGAAAACAATGTATCTTATTCAGACTGATGCAACTTTGAACCCAGGTAACTCTGGAGGTCCTCTTTTCAATATGAAGGGTCAGGTTATAGGCATAAACAACATGAAGCTTATATCCACCTATGAAGGAATAGGATTTTCAATTCCTATAAACGGAGCTATGGAAATAATCAATGCTCTCATAAAGGGTGAGGATGTTCCCGACAGTGATTATGCTACAACGGCGGCATACCTTGGAATTTCAGGTGCAAACGTTTCAAACGTAAGAGACCAATATAAACTTGGAAATGATGTTCCCGACGGTGTTTTTGTTCTTTCGATTGAGAGAAATTCGGCTATATATGCGGCAGGGCTCAGTATATATGACGTTATAACAAAATTCGAAGATGTGGAAATAAAAAGCCTTGAAGCCTTGAAAAACGAGCTTTCAAAACACAGTGCAGGTAAAGAGGTCACGATGGAAATCTACAGACCTTCGAGAAACGGTAACACAGGCGAAACTATAAAAATAAAATTCAAACTTGATAAAGCAGGTTGATAAAAAATCATTCTGAAAAAGTGATTTTGTTTATGAATCTTGGTTAAATAGGGCTGTAAAAGATATTTTTTACAGCCCTACAATCTAATTATCAATGGGGTAGGAAAAAATATGTTTAATATTCTTGTTGCGGAAGATGATAATGAATTGAGAAAGCTTTTTTGTACGGTTCTTGAAAAAAATGGATACAGAACTTTTCCTGCAGTTGACGGGGAAGATGCTCTTATGATTCTTGACAAGGAATACATAGATCTTCTTATATGCGACGTTATGATGCCTAACGTTGATGGTTTTGAGCTTACACAAATGCTCAGAGATAGTAAATACAATTTGCCCGTTCTTATGATAACTGCAAAAGGCTCTTTTGCTGATAAAAGTCAGGGATTTGCATCGGGTGCGGATGATTATATGGTGAAACCAATTGATACCGGTGAAATGCTTCTTCGCGTGAGTGCACTTTTGCGACGTGCAAAAATTGTAAACGAACGCAAACTTACCGTGGGCGATACGGTACTTCAATACGATTATCTTACGGTAAACGATGGAGAAAAGGAAATAGCGTTGCCCCAGAAGGAATTCAATATACTTTACAAACTTCTCTCCGAGCCAGGTCATATTTTTACACGTCAGCATCTTATGGATGAATTTTGGGGAATGGACAGCGAAACTGATGCAAGAACCGTTGACGTTCATATAAACAGACTCAGAGAAAAATTTGGAAATAATAAGGATTTTCAGATTGTTACTGTAAGGGGGCTGGGATACAAGGCAGTAAAATCGAAGTAACGGAGGTTGAATATGAAAAAAAGGCAGATAATAAAAAGCAGAAAACTCTGGATTATTTTTACTTTTCTCACCTTTTCTGTTATGAGTGTTTCCGTTATGGTAACTTCTTTTTGTCTTCTGGTAGCCTTTGATCGTGGACTTCTCACTCCAAGATTTGGAATATCTGCTTTTGCTCCCTTCTCTGTGACGAGCATAGCGGTAGCAACGGTTCTTTCCATGTTCGTGTCCCGCGCTATGCTTTACCCTGTAAGGGATTTTTCCGATGCCGCTAAACGAATATCAAAGGGTGATTTTTCAAAGAAACTCAATGAATACAATCTTATTGAAGAAATAGCATCTGCAAGCAAGAATTTTAATCTTATGATGACTGAGCTTGAAAAACTTGAAGGCTTCAGAAGTGAATTTGCTGCAAGCGTTTCACATGAATTCAAAACGCCTTTGGGTAAAATAAAAGGTTACGCCGAACTTTTGCGTGAAGGAGATTTGTCCGCAGAGGAACGGGAAAATTGCATAAATCAGATAATATACGGTGTTGACAAGCTTAATGCTATGTCTGAAAAAATGCTTTCTCTCGCAAGGTTTGAAAATCAGCAGATTGTATTGAATAAAACTAAATTCAGTCTGGACGAGCAGTTAAGACAATGTTTTCTCGCTTATGAAAACCGATGGAGTGAAAAAGAAATAGAGCCTTCATTTGAACTTTGTGACCTTGAATATTTTGGCGATTCAAATCTTTTGATCCACATATGGACAAATCTATTTGATAATGCTATAAAATTCACCCCAAATGGTGGTAATATAAACATAGAACTAAAAAAAGAAAAGAACTATGCTGTGGTTACGGTTTTCAATTCGGGAGAAGGGATAAAAAAAGAGAATATATCCCATATTTTTGACAAATTTTATCAGGTTGATCGTTCAAGAAAGGACAGAGGAAGCGGTCTCGGACTTTCTCTCGTTAAACGAATTGTTGAACTTTGTGAAGGTGAAATATCTGTAAAAAGTGAACTTGGCGTTGGTACGGAATTTAAGGTATTTCTTCCTTTGTCGAAAAATTGAACGAACTCAGTATAAAATTTACAAAGTTGTGATATAATAACAAAAAAATGTTTATACAAATCTTCCAAATTTGTGTATAATAGTATATGCTATGAGTAGTATGTTCTCATGGAAAATTTTTTTGATGAATGAGGCTTATGTTTATGAAAAAGAGACTTCTTTCCGTTTTATTGACATTGGCGATGCTTTTTTCTCTTTGCGTATCTTTTACCTTTACTGGTAATGCCGCCACTCTTGAACCATCGTCCACGAGTGGCTATACCGTGTATCGTGCTAAAAATTACCTTTTCGGTGTAAAGGGGTCTACAACTGTTTCAATGTTCAAAAATGTGTTCAAAGGTCAGAATATTTCGGTAACAGATCCTGCAGGAAACAGACTTATGAACTCTGCTTATATTCCTACTGGAAGCGTTCTTACGCTTATGAGCGGGTCTTCCGTTCTTGACAGCCTTACTGTTATCGTAAGCGGTGACGTGAACGGAGACGGAAAGGTTAACGCTACCGATACGGCAACTCTTAAAGCTGCGTTCAAAAAGACTGTAACGCTTACAGATCCTTTTATTCACGCCGCTGACGCTGACGGAAGCGCTGTTCTCACATCTACGGATTACATAATGATAAAAAGACAGGTTGCTGGAACTTATACCGTAAACAAGGTTTCTCCTGAATACGTTCCAAAGGTAACAGTTCCCAACGTTGTCGGCTTTACTGCCGCAAACGCTAAAATTGAACTGGAAAGAAAAGGTTTTGTTTATGCTGAATCTTTTGTTTTCAGCGATACTGTTCTTTCAGGATACGTAGTTTCTCAGGAACCTTCTTCCAGTAAACAACTTCCTGGATCTACGGTTACAGTAATTGTCAGCAAGGGCAAGGAACATACAACGAGAGTAAATTATCTTAATAATATGAAAGCCGTATGGCTTACACAGTTTGATCTTTCCACAATGTGGGAGACAAATTCCGAATCCGCTTTCAGAGCAAACATAAAGAAAGTGCTTCAAAACTGTGTAAATAACGGTTTCAATACAGTTTTCGTTCAATGCCGTCCAAACGGTGACGCAACTTACAGATCAAATCTTTATCCTTGGTCTAAATACGTTTTCACATACGGCGCAGGATATTCTGCAACAGCAACGAAGAGTTTTGACCCTCTTGCCATAACTGTTGACGAAGGACATAAACTTAACCTTTCTATTCACGGTTGGATCAACCCTCTTCGTCTTATGGGCACTGATGAAATAGTAAACGTTTCAGATAATTATAAATTGAAGCAGTGGTATAATTCAAAGCGTGGAACTTACGTTGTTGACGTTAACGGAACGTATTGGCTTAACCCAGCATATCCCGAAGTTCGTCAGTATATAATTGACGGTGCGAAGGAAATCATGTCAAACTATAACGTTGACGGTTTGCATATTGACGATTATTTCTATCCCACGACGGAAGCGTTTTTCGATGAAGCAGCATTTCGTGCAAGCGGATATCAGGACGTTTACAATTTCAGAAGATACAATATGAACCTTTTGGTTTCAGGTCTTTATTCTGCTGCCAAGTCCATTGATATTGATATGGTATTCGGTGTTTCACCCGCAGGAAACCCAACGAAAGTAATCAATAACCATTGTGCAGATGTTGGTCTCTGGTGTTCAAGCTCAAATTATATCGATTATATTATGCCTCAGCTTTATTACGGATTTGAACATCCTTCTGCTCCATTTAATTCTATGGTTCAAAAATGGACAAACGTAGTAACGTCTCCAACAGTAAAACTTTACATAGGACTTGCTCTTTACAAGGCTGTAACTCCTTCAAGCAGTACAGTTTACGATGGACAGGAATGGTATAATTCGGATGATATTATCAAGAGACAGATTCAATATCTCGATAATAGTGTTGGAAAGTGCAAAGGAATTGGAATTTTCAGTTATAATGACCTTGTTATAGGTAAAGAAGACGTAACGAATATGATACCCGCACTTAAGGCTTTTTCTAACTGACAGAATATTGTGATTGGGAAAAACGGTGCATTCGCGCCGTTTTTCAAATTAAAACAGGAGCAAATTAAATAAATTATGAAAGCATACGTGCTTTTTTCCTCATCAAGTGGAAATTGTGCTTATATTAAACACGGAAAAGAGGAAATACTTATAGATGCGGGACTTTCCGCAAAAAAAATTTCAGATTCTCTGTTGAAACTTGGAACCAATCTTTCAAACATAACTTCGATTTTTATAACTCATGAGCATATCGATCATATAAAAGCCTTGAACGTTATATGCCGTCATTACAGAATTCCCGTGTATATTCCTGCCAAAAGCCTTGATTTCGTAGCGACATCAATGCATTGGACAGAAGAACTGCTTGTGGAGAACAGCGGCGGTTCTGTGAGAGAATTTGATGGGATGAGAATAACCGCTTTTGACACTCCCCATGATTCTTTGGGAAGCGTATGTTTCAGAATTGAAAGCGAGGATACAACTTTTGGATATGCAACTGATATCGGACATCTGACACCCGACGTAAAGAAGGCGTTGACGGGGTGTGAATCCGTGGTTATAGAATCCAATTATGACCCTTGTATGCTGAAAAATGGTGCATACCCTTATGCAACGAAGCAACGTATTTTAGGGAACAGAGGACATTTATCCAACGGTGAATGTGCTTCATTTCTCCCTGAATTGTATAAAACAGGAACAAATAATTTTATCCTTGCTCATTTGAGCGAGAATAACAATAAACCTCATATTGCTCTTGCGGAAAGCAGAGGTGCTTTGGGTGCAAACGGAATTTGCGTTTCTGACGTTAAGGGAAAAGCCGATGCCCGACTTTGTGCAGCTATGCCCGACGGCATAATTGAGATATTCTGATTTAAAAGTAGTATTTTTATGAATCGAAAAGAAAAAAGAAGGTACAAAGAATCTCTTCGTACCGAAATAATGCGGTGTTACAGGGTAATTGAATATCTGGATTTTGCTCAGATGGCAGGCTCTCTACCAGCGGAAATTATAGAGGGATACGTGCTTAACGATTTGGAAACCCTTGAGTATTTTGCGGTTTTTAAATTTCAAAGTACTTCAGAAAAAGAAATAGCTGGTTTAGGCATAAAACTTTATCTGTACAGTCATTCCGTGGTGAGTTATAAAAGAATTGATTTTAAATATCCACATGGTGACATAGGCTTCGGCTTACAGGAATATATAGACGAAACTACAAAGGAAGTGCTTCCCAAAAAAGACCCCGACAGCTACATAAAATACGGCGAAATTTTTGGGTCATACGTTTTGATTCCATTGCCTAATACTTATTTTACAAAGTTAAAAGTTGAATTTTCGTATGCTGTTTTTTCCGATGGAAATAAGGTAGATTATAATTTCCTTTATGGTGGTAACAGACCAAAAAGTTTCAGAAATTATGACGAAGACACTATTTTTGCATTTAACAACGTAAACATATACATGAAACAAGAGGAGGAACATCCTACAACCGTTATCCCCGAGCAGGGTGAGGTTATGTGGCTTTGTTGTTGCGGTCATAAAAATCTTAATTCCACAGAGTATTGTGCAAAATGTTTCAGAAATAAAAAGTGGCAACTTGATAATCTCAGTGAAGTTGCTCTCGAAAGAGTAACAAACAATTTGAAACAAGAGGCGGAAGTTTCGTATACAAGAATGAAACGTTCAAAATATGAACGAACTGAACTCGAAGAAGACCCCGAAGAACGGATGAAACGTATTGAGGAATATCAGAAGGTTCTTGAAAACATTGCAAAGCAACAAGCAGAACAAAACCGAAAAAAGTGGATGATATTTCCAAAGATTATTGCCTACTTTGCAGGTTGCTATCTTCTTATATATTTGCTCGGTTTATTGATAAGATAAAAAATAAAAAATATATCCCGAAAGGAACAAGACCATGAGAACTTTTAAAAAAGCATTATCATTGATTCTCGTTTTGTCCATGTGCTTTTCCATGATGTCATTTGGCTCTATGGAAGCGTTGGCTGAAACAACTCCTTCTATTTCAGGAGATAACGTTTCGGTAAATACCGTTGGTGTTTCCGAAACAGCATTCGCCCTCGATATTTCCGCTCCCGAAACAGCAACAGCTGGTGAGACAATAAACGTAGTCATCACTATAAAGAACATAACCAAAGAACTTGATGCCGTTGCTTTTTCTTTGGACTTTGATGAAACGAAACTTTCACCTGTTATCACTGAAACAGGCAGTAAAATGGATGTATTTATGACCGTTGTTCCAATGTATACCATGGTTGTAAATGGTACAGAAATTCAGAACAGACGTTATGAACAGATTATAAAATATGACGCTTCCAAGGGTGTGTATGAATGTAAATTCATTGACCTTCTCTCATATCCTCAGGCTAAAGAAGGCGAAACCTATAAAGGCCTTATAAACGACGGAGATTTGGTTGCAACTATTCCTTTTGTTGTTAAAGATACGGTTTCTGTCGGCGAAAAATTTACTTTCTCCATGGTAGCAGATGAAACTTCAGGTACTACCCGACATGGCATTATCGGTATAATAGGTACTGCTGACACTGCAACCACAACTGTAGTTGAAGAAACTAAAACTTATGAAATCATATTTGTTGACGAAGACGGAACAGTTTTAAGTTCTAAAATTTATAATGAGGGCGATACCGTAGTTCCTCCTTCCGCACCTGTAAAGGCTGCAGATAAAACATATACCTATACCTTTGCAGGCTGGGATAAAAATGTCACAGTTGCAAATGCTAACGTAACATACAAGGCAACCTATACTTCCAACTATATCAATTACACAGTAAAATTTGTAAATGATGACGGAACAGTGCTCAGCACAAAAAATTATCACTATGGTGATGCTGTAACAATTCCTTCCGCTCCTACAAAGGCTGCAGACAAAACATATACCTATACGTTTGCAGGATGGGACAAGACGGTTACGGCAGTAACAGGTAACGCAACGTACAAAGCAACTTATACTTCAAATTATGTTAATTACACAATAAAGTTTGTGAACGATGACGGTACAGTGATCAGCACTAAAACATATCATTACGGTGATACGGTAACAGTTCCTGCAAACCCAACAAAAGCATCAGACAAAACATACACCTATAAGTTCAACGGTTGGGATAAAACAGTTACGTCAGTAACGGGTGACACAACTTATACAGCAACGTATACTGCCAGCTATATCAACTATACAGTAAAATTCGTTGATGAAGACGGAACAGTTATAAGCACAAAAACGTATCACTACGGTGATGCTGTAACAGTTCCCGCAAACCCCACAAAAGCATCAGATAAAACATATACGTATACCTTTGCAGGCTGGGACAAAACAGTTACAGCGGTAACAGGTGATGCAACTTATAAAGCAACCTTTACCTCCAACTATATCAACTATACAGTTAAATTCGTAAATGAAGACGGAACAGTTATAAGCACAAAAACATATCACTACGGCGATACAGTAACAGTTCCAACAAATCCCACCAGAGCAAATGATAAGATTTACGGATACACATTCTCACATTGGGATAAAGAAATTTCAAAAGTAACAAGCGATGCAGTATATACCGCTAAATACAACTATTATTGTGCATGCTTTACCCCCGAAGAAGAATATTACCTTGACGTTGAGACCGGATATATGCCTAACATCAACGAAAAAACTACGGTAGCAGAGATAGTAGAGGCATTTGCTGAAAAGAATATTACTGTAACAGCAAAAGATGCAAATGGAAATTCCATGAGCTCCAATGAATACGTTGGCACAGGTTGTGTTATTACTGAAGA
>JAZOCZ010000094.1:0-1866 GCA_045596755.1 Eubacteriales bacterium
GTTAATAAAATACAAATCGTTAAATATACTAAGTTCGGAAACAGCATTCTGATCCCAGCAAGAGCTGTTGAGGTTGATAGTCGGGATGTTTTTAATATTTACAAGATTTTTTTCTTCAATAAAATCAGTATAATATAAACAGGATTCAAAGAAAAAATCGTACTTTTCAGTTCCTGACATAATATCAATAGAAATGGCTTCTTTTACTTCAGCTACTATATCAGTGCTTCCCTCTCCGTATATTTTCCCGTTTATTTTACAGTTATAATCCCTTTGAATCCGCTCAATAATAGCCATTTTTGCTGCATTTTCCACAGAAAGAGTACCGTCATCATCTTCCATATAAAGAACTTCGCCCGTGAAATCCACTGTTTGTTTTCCATAGCCGAACCAACGTTCAATAATATAAATTTCTCTGCCTTCAAGGTCTTTTTTAGCAAGATCTTTGTATTTTATATCTCCGTTGGGAGTATTCCAATTTGGCAAAGAAGGATTTGTATCTATAAATTCTTTATCCGCATTAGAAGAATCTTTTGAAAAATCGACGTCTTCCCCGCTTTCTTCAATTTTGGAATTTTCCGTTCTTTCGCTTTTTTCGTTTTCAGAAACTTCGGACTGAGTTTCAGATATATCTCCCGAAGATTCTTCTTCATCGTTGGAAGAAGTCAGGAAGAAGACAGCGAAAAGCACGCAAATGATTACTGAAAAAACTATGATCCAGATTAAAGGTTTTTTATAAGACAATGAATTCTTCACTCTATTTTTCACTCCTATCTCGCCAAAGGCAACAGGACACGCAGAAATGACGGAACGTCTCACGCTACATTCGAGCAAGGCGGAAGCGTATGATTTTCTCTCTGCCGTGGTCATACCTTCCACAACTTTTTCGTCACATGCGTATTCTATGTCTCTGCATAATAAAATAAAGGATATCCAAACAAGCGGATTGAACCAATGAATAGAAAGGATGACGAATGCTAAAATTTTAGTTAAATGGTCAAAACGTTTGATATGAGCTTTTTCGTGAATGATAATATTTCTTTCCGTTTCAGCTGACAAGCCTTTTGGAAGATAAATTTTCGGTTTGATAATCCCAAGGACGAAGGGAGATTCTATTACGTCGCATCTTCTTATCCCCTCTCCGTCTGAAACGAACAAAGACGTTGCTTTTTTCAAGCGGATATATTTAACCGCACCGTAAACGAATAAAACAATCATTCCCAAAAGCCATACAAGACTTAAAACGTTAAAAAGATTTTCCGAAAATAAAAGATTTTTGTTTTCGAATGAAACAGTGCTGTTTCCGCCACCGTTTCCGCTTTGAATACCGCCTGACGGTATATCGGGCTTCAATATTAAATTCGTATCTTTGGAGGATTCGTCGCTTTCAAAGGTTTCAACGCTTTCGAACGTTTCAACACTTTCGGACGTTTCAACGCTTTCGGACGTTTCAACGCTTTCGGACGTTTCAACGCTTTCGGACGTTTCAACACTTTCGGACGTTTCAACGCTTTCGGACGTTTCAACGCTTTCGGACGTTTCAACGCTTTCGGACGTTTCAAAACTTTCAGACGTTTCAACGCTTTCGGACGTTTCAACGCTTTCGGACGTTTCAACGTTTTCGGACGTTTCCACGCTTTCAGACGTTTCGACATCTTCGGACGTTTCGACATCTTCGGACGTTTCAACGATTTCCATGGATTCCGTTTCCTCAGCAAAGTCGACGTCAATACTTGGCACAAGAGCAAAAGGACTTTCCACGGTGAAAGGCATAATAAGCCTGATTCCAACTAAAACCCAAAGAATACAAATTATCCATTTAGGTATTTTCTTTGTAAAAAAGAAGCGGACAACCATAACCGCAAA
>JAZOCZ010000095.1:0-2230 GCA_045596755.1 Eubacteriales bacterium
AATAGTTGATGCGGATATACTTTGTGCCGACAAGGTGTATTTCACAGAATTCAGAATAGACCCTATGGTAGAACCTAACCTTACCATTGATATAAAATACATTGCAGGCTTTGATACTTTAGAAGACGCGCAAAACTTCGACGCCAAAAACTTCAAAGGCGAAAGAGTGAATTATGACGGTAACGCAGAATGGAGCACTCCTGAATACGTGGAGCAAGTAGTATCAGACCTTGATAACTACGAGGGTACGTTAGAAATGAAGGACAATAGTGACGGAACAGTTACTATTTCCTACGTTAAAAACGGTGAAAAGGTTTCATATACTGTGCCAAATAATGCAAATTACATATCGGGTGGATATGAAGCAACGGATGATTTGCAAAGAAGTCTTCCTGATTCCAACATGGTCGGTGTTTACGGTGATAACGGTGAATTTTATGTTGGAATGTTCTATTTTATGCTTTTAGGAGAACATGGAGATTTTGACGTTTACGACATAAATAAGATAATCGCAAAATACGGTCCTGCCGCCAAGAACTTGTATTGCGAAGGTTGGGGTTCCGAAGGAGCATGGCATCACTGGGGCGAACCTCTTTACGGCTATTACTATTCCCGTGACGAATGGGTAATAAGAAAGCATATGGAGCTTCTTTCCAATGCAAATATAGATTTCCTTTATTTGGACGTTACAAACGGCTTTACCTATATTCGCGTTGCAAAGACTATTATGAAGGTATGTCATGAACTGAATGAACAAGGTTACGATGCGCCTCAGATTGTTTTCTATACTAACTCACTTTCAGATAGTGCTGTTCGCAACGTTTACGATGAAATATACAAACCAAATCTTTATCCCGATACGTGGTTTTACGTTGACGGTAAGCCTGTTATCGTAGCACAGGAAAGCGACAATATAGACAATTTCTTCACAATAAGACTCCCACAATGGCCAACCGAAGCCGATAAGACAAACTCATGGCCCTGGATGGATTTCAAATGGCCTCAGCGTGTATATCAGAACAAAAGCGGAGTTGGAGAAGCAATAAGCGTTTCAGTTGCCCAGCATAGTGGAAATGTTTGTTTCTCAAGCTCAGGACTTTATGGTGATAAATCCAACAGAGGAAGATCAACCGTTGGTAGCTCCGAAGCAGTAAGCTCCCAAAAGGTTACAAAGGATTCCTACAAATACGGATACAATTTCCAAGCTCAATGGAACAGAGTATTTGAATGTATAAAAAATTCCGCAAGCAACTCATCACAAAGCATAAAATACGTTCTCGTTACAGGTTGGAACGAATGGGTTGCAACAAGACTAAGCCCCGACATCAGCCCTACCTTCCCCATATACTTTGTCGATACGTTCAATGCTGAATACAGCCGTGATTTAGAAATGACAAGAGGTTTGTATTTTGATAATTATTACCTCCAACTGATACAAAACGTTTCAAAGCTCAAGGGTGCCGCTCCCGTAATTATTCAGGACAGCAGAAAGCCTATTAACGTAACAGGCGAATTCGACCAGTGGGACAGCGTTAAAGTTACTTATACAGACCCCAAAAACGATTGCAACGACAGAGGCGAATTGGGATTCGGAAAAACAGAATACGTAAACCAGACAGGAAGAAACGATATAGTTTCCGCTAAGGTTACGTCTGATACGAAAAATCTGTATTTCTACGTTGAAACTGCGGAAGATATCTCCATGTACGATACAGACTCCGCTTGGATGCAACTTTTCATCAACACAGATGAAAAAAGTACAAACGGCTGGTATGGCTACGATTACATTATCAACCATGAATCTTTAAGCCAATTCAAAACAACCGTTGCAAAGGTTTCTAAAAATTCAAACACCTACAGCTACAAAACAGTTGGCGAAGTTTCTTACAGAGTTAAAGACAATAAAATGATGATTGCTGTTCCCCTTGAAATGTTGGAAATTTCCGATTACAGCAAAATCAACGTTTCATTCAAGTGGGCAGATTCAGTTGTAAAGATTTCCAATATGGAAGCTTTCTACGAATTAGGCGACGCCGCACCTCTGGGAAGACTTAACTTTATTTATAGAAATTATTAAACAATGCGGAATGAGGAACTTTTTTCCAATTCGGAATTTGGAACTTTTTTCCAATTCGGAATGCGGAATGCGGAATAAAGGTAGCTTTTCTCACTGCGTTCGAAAAGCAATTATATAAAATATTTTTCGATTAACGGGAGTAAAATTCCCTTC
>JAZOCZ010000096.1:0-5957 GCA_045596755.1 Eubacteriales bacterium
CTCTCATGAGAGAATTAGAATGATTGAACATTGGATAAACAATTATCCGAGAAAACGCTTTAACGGTTTGTCCTCCAACGATATACTTTTTAAACAATTTTAGTCGCTTATTTTTGTGGACATTTTATATTGCAATTTATAATCCTGATAAAAATATCTAAAAACAGTTGCAAAAATCGATTTTTTATGATATTATAATATAGATATATAATAATGAAAAAAGTGGAAGCGTTTACAGCTTCATCGAAAGGATAGAAATTATGGCAGACAATGTAAAAAAAGTTGTTAAATTTGGCGGAAGCTCTTTAGCCTCTGCAGAGCAGTTCAAAAAGGTTCACGCAATAATCACAGCAGAGGAAAGCAGAAGATACGTTGTTCCTTCCGCACCTGGAAAACGCTTCAAGGAAGACGAAAAGGTTACAGACCTTTTGATTAAATGCCAATCTGCATCCGCAAACGGTGGCGACTACATGACAATTCTGGAAAAAATCAAGGAAAGATACTATTCAATTATAGAAGAGTTGGAGCTTGGGCTTTCTCTTGAAGGCGAATTCGAGCTTATTGCAAACAAGCTGAAATACGGCTGCAGCAGAGATTACATGGCAAGCCGTGGAGAATATCTCAACGGTATTATTTTAGCTTCATATCTTGGATACGAATTCATCGATGCGGCAAAGGTTGTTGTTTTCGACGTAAACGGAAAATTCCTTGCAGACGAAACAAACAAAATAATGTCCGCAAGACTTGCAACAGTAGAAAAAGCTGTTATTCCCGGCTTTTACGGTTCAATGCCCGACGGAACGGTTAAGACCTTCTCCAGAGGCGGTTCTGACATAACGGGAGCTATAGTTGCAAGAGCAGTAAATGCTGACCTTTACGAAAACTGGACAGACGTTTCAGGCTTCTTGATGTGTGACCCAAGAATCGTTGATAATCCAAAACCTATTTCCGTTATCACCTACAAAGAATTGCGTGAACTTGCATACATGGGTGCAACCGTGCTTCACGAGGATTCAATTTTCCCTGTTAAGCAGGCTGGAATTCCCATTAACATCAAAAACACAAACGCTCCTGCTGACCATGGAACGCTTATCGTTACAGACGGTGACGAACACAAGAGCAAAGACATTATAACAGGTATAGCAGGCAAAAAGGATCTTTCCATAATCCACCTTGAAAAGGACATGATGAATGCCGAGGTTGGATTCGGAATGAAGGTTCTTGAAGCACTTTCGGATATGGGTATTTCCTTTGAGCATCTCCCTTCAGGAATTGACACGATGAGTATCGTTGTAAATACCTCCTACATCGAAGGCAGAGAAAAAGAAGTTATAAACGAAATAAGTGAAGCAGTTAATCCCGACGTTATCCATATTGAAAATGGAATCAGCCTTATTGCCATAGTTGGCAGAGGTATGAAAAACGCCCATGGAACAGCATCAAGAATTTTCAAGGCTATTGCTTCGGAAAATATAAACATCAGAATGATAGACCAAGGCTCAAGTGAACTCAACATCATTATCGGTGTTGAAGAAAAAGATTTTGAAAAAACTCTCCGTGCAATCTACAAGGAATTCATAGGTTAACATGAAGGGCGAATACCTTTCAATAAAAAAGGAAGGCTTCAGCGAGTATACGGAAAAGCGTTCCGTTTTCTACGGATACACCGCTCCCGTAGCTACAGAAGAAGAAGCCGTAGCTTTCGTCAAAAAAATAAAAGAAAAGCATTCTGATGCAAGGCACAATGTATATGCATACGTTCTCCGCGAGAACAACATTCAACGTTTCAGCGACGATGGTGAGCCTCACGGAACAGCAGGGCTTCCCCTTCTTGACACGTTGAGAAAGCAGGATATTACCGATTGCGTTATAGTTGTTACCCGATATTTCGGAGGTATACTTTTAGGCACTGGCGGACTTGTACGTGCGTATTCAACAGCGGCAAAGGATGCGGTTGAAGACGGTGAAGTTGTGACCTTCACCCTTTTCAAAAAAATGGAGATAACCGTTTCATATTCTGATTATCAGAAGGTTGTTTATTACCTTGATAAACGAGAAATCAACCATACAAACGCAGAATTCGGCATGAACGTAACATTAGTCGCTCACCTTTTACCTGAAAAGTATACAGAGGTTGAATCCGCCCTTATGGATATGACAGGCGGAAAGGCAATAGTTGAAAACGTTGGAGAAACGTACAAGGCAAGATAGGCAGGAGTGGAATTCAGAATTCGGAATTCGTAATGCGGAATAAAAAAATATGCTTTTCTCCATACTGTCGAAAAGCCACCTTTATTCCGAATTCCGCATTCCTCATTCCGCATTATAGAAAGGATTTTTTATGGAACGCTACGCTTGGAAAGCAAGAATACTACCTGGAAAAAAGGAAGAATACGTCAGACGTCACGATGAAATTTGGCAGGAAATGCTCGATGTTCTGAAAGAAGCAGGAATCAAGAATTACACAATCTGGAACGTAGGTGACGAGCTTTTCGGCTATTATGAATGTGAAAAAGGCATTGAATATGCCGCAAAGGTTCAAAGCGAATCCCCCGTCGTTGACCGTTGGAACGAATATATGAAGGACGTTATGGTTATGGATATGGACCCCGTAACGGGTGCACAGCCGCTTTTGGAGCAGGTTTTCTTTTTAGAGTAGGTAAAGCCATTTATGAAAAAACCCAAAAATCCATTGCTTGACAGCAAAATTTTTGTTCCCGATGCGGAAGCACATGTTTGGAATGACGGTAGAATCTATCTGTACGGTTCATTCGATATCGTTGGCAAAAAAGACTATTGCAGTGACGTTTACCATGTTTATTCCTCAGATGACATGATAAATTGGGTGGATCATGGAGTCGCTTTTTCACTTGCCCATGCTGCATGGGCAAAGGACTGCGGTGCGCTTTACGCTCCCGATTGTGCTTACAAAAACGGAAAATATTATCTTTACTACTGCGTGCCCGACGGAAGATGCGGTGTTGCCGTATCAAGCTCGCCTACGGGGCCTTTTTCCGACGTGGGACCAATTGAAGGGGTTTGGGGCATTGATCCTGCCGTTTTCATAGATGATGACGGACAGGCGTATTTATATTGGGGACAACTAACATGGTGTCACGCCGCCAAGCTTAAGGACAACATGACGGAAATCATCAAAGATACCGTAACAACTCCCCTTACCATAGAAAAGCACGAGTTTCACGAAGGAAGCTCTGTAAAAAAAATAAACGGTAAATATTATTATCTTTTTGCAGACACCCACAGACATGGGGGACGACCTACTTGCCTCGGATATGCAGTTTCAGATGAACCCCTTGGAGAGTTTGAATACAAAGGCGTTATTATTGATAATTTCGGATGCGACCCTTTCGTATGGAACAATCACGGCTCTATGGAGCTTTTTCAAGGTCAATGGTACGTTTTTTATCACCGTTCAACCCATGGCTTCGAATTTTCAAGACACGTTTGCGCAGAACCGGTTTTTATAAATGAGGACGGAAGCATTCCCGAAGTGAAGCAGACTTCTTTTGTGGGACAAGCAATATCTGCTTCAAAACGTATTCCTGCGAACGTTGCTTGTGAACTTTCGGGCAACGTAAGGATTACCGCTTTGGAAGAATCGGAAAATTATCTTTGTTTAAGTGAGATAAAAAATTCCGACAGCATGGTTTTCCGCAGTTTAGACTTCAAAGGCGAAAACGGTTTTGCTATCAGAATGAAAACTGACCTTCCATGCAAGGTTTCGATTTACGCAGACGAGGTTTTAGTGAATGAATTGGCAGTCCTTCCCTCTGAAAGCTTTGTAGAAACCAAAACCGAATTTCGTTCAATAAGCGGAATTCACGAGCTGAAGCTTGTTTTTTCGGGCGACTTTAATAGTGCAGACGTTGATGAGTTTTACTTTTTTAAACAATGATATATTAAAAGGTAATCTGATATGAAAAAAATTTATTTATCAGCCGTTTTTTTATTATTGGTACTCACTTTTTTTATGACGTCCTGTCAGGTTTACGTTGAAACCTCTGGTACAGACGAAGCCCTATCAGAGGAATCCGTCCTGAGTGTTGAGTCTGATGAACTTGAAAGTGTTGAACCAACTTCGGAAGCCGAAAGCGTTGATTCTTCTGAAGAAGTTTCAATTCACGAAGCACACGTTTTTTCCGATTGGGAAACAAAAAAAGAAGCTTCCTGCAAGGAAGGGGGACTCGTTGAGCGAGTATGTACTGTTTGCGGTTTTTCAGAATCAGACGAAACAGAAACAATTCCCCACACGCCAGAAGCTTTACCGGCTAAAGAACCTACCTGCACGGAGCACGGACTGACAGAAGGATATTTCTGCACTGCTTGTGCATTTATAATAACAGAGCAGGAGGTTATTTCTCCAACAGGTCATAATTACGTTGAAAAGGAAAAGATTGAGCCAACTTGCCAAAAGGATGGTTATACGCTGTTCAGCTGTACTTGCGGAGAAACCTACACGGGAGAAGCAACACCTAAGCTTCCCCATAATTATACAGAAAAAATCATTGAGCCAACTTGCAAAAATGACGGCTACACGTTGCATAAATGCACAGCTTGTTCTGATTCATACAAAGACAACTATACAAAAAAAGACCATGAATACGTTCAAACCGTAGTTTCCCCCACTTGTAAAACAGAAGGATATACGCTACACAAATGTAGCTCTTGCGGAGACTCTTACAAAAACAACAAGGTTGATAAAACCAAACATTCTTACACAAGTGCTGTGATTTTACCAACGCTTCTTGACCAAGGGTACACAAGGTATACCTGCTCTTACTGTAAAACATCCTACAAGGACAATTATAAGGATTACAGTTCGATTTGCAGCTCTGCATATGCAGGCAACAAAAAAGTTCTTGCACAAGGAATTGACGTTTCAAAATGGAATCACAAAAAAGATGAAGACGGTAATTTTATACCGCTTGATTGGGTGGCAATTAAAAACGCAGGTATTGATTACGTTATCATAAAAGCGGGTTCAAACGTAGGCATAGACCCAACCTTTGATATGAATTACGCAGGCGCAAAAGCCGCAGGTCTTGACGTTGGGGCGTATTATTATTCCTACGCTCTCAACGTAAACGACGCCATAGAAGAAGCAAAGCAATTTGTTACATACGTCAAAGGCAAAACCTTTGAATATCCTTTATACATGGATTTCGAGGACAGCTCCCAAAGAAGCATTGCTCCTTCCGTAAAAACAGAGATGATTAAAAGCTTCGCCGCAACGCTTCAAAGAAACGGGTATTACGCCGGATTATATGTGGGGAAGCATTGGATGACCCCCGAATACAAGGTGCTTGAAGCGGACAAGCTTATTGGAATGATAGATATCTGGTTTGCAAGAATCGACTCATCCGAGTCCGTAAGCATAGATCAGACTTACACGTGGAATCCCGAAGACTGTCTGGGTCACGAGGAATTCGGTATGTGGCAATACGCTCACAAGGGCGTTTTCTCCTTTATCGAGGATGAGCATTTTGACCTGAACTACGCATACAAGGACTATCCGTCAATAATCAAAAAATTAGGACTGAACGGTTTTTCGGGAGAAAGCAAGGAATACGTCTGGGTCATTGTAAGGAACCTTAACGTAAGATCTTACTGGGATCTTTCAACTGCTAATAACGTTCTCACTGTAGCTCACTTTGGAGATAAATTTGAAATCATCGAAAAAACCGATGAATACGTGAAAATAAAATTCGAAGGAACAGAAGCATACGTCAGCGCAAACCCTGCCCACGTTTCATTTACAGAGCCTACAAGCTGATATATAAAACCTTCACACATCAAAAAGGGGCTGTTGCAATAAGCAACAGCCGAAAACGAAAAAAAGTGGATACTCTTTACCGAAAGGTGTTGAGTATCCACTCGCTTTATGATATAATGGAATTGACAAAAAACCACACATAAAGCGAGGTAATTATACAACA
>JAZOCZ010000097.1:0-10268 GCA_045596755.1 Eubacteriales bacterium
GGCGAAACGTCCAAGCCTCAGTATCTTGAATTTTACAGCGGATTCACAACATACAGCTTTAACGCTTCAAAAGCAAATATTTATACATTTGCTTTCTATAAAATTGATGAAGTAACACCTCCTGAAGAAGAAGTTGTTTACTCAACTATTTCCGAAGCAAGACTTGGCGAAAACAACACCGTTTTCAACGTAAAAGGCGTTGTTACATTCATCGACGGTAAAAACGTTGTTATCGAAGACGAAACAGGTGCTATTAACCTTTACCTCAAAAAAACAGCAGAAGTTTCCGTTGGAAACAAAATTGCCGCTACGGGTAAACGCGGTGCTTACAACGGTCTCCAGCAGTTGACAAGCGCAGAAGTTATTGAAGTTCTTGAAGAATCAGCAACGATTCCTTCTGCAGTAGAAAAAACACTTTCTGAAATTCTCGCAGACGTTGAAGCTGAAACTCTTGAATGTCATTTCGTAGTTATCAAAAACGTAACTCTCGGCGAAACAGACGAAGAAAAGAGCACAACAGCTATCACAGACGACGCAGGCAACACAATCAACATTTACAGATGTCCTGAACTTGAAATCGCAGTTGGTACAAAGGTTGACGTTGTTGCTCTCGTATCCGATTTCAAAGGATATCAGCTCAGAGTTAAAGATGCTTCCGCTATCACAGTTGCAGAATCCGACGAGCCTTCTGACGAGCCTTCTGACGAGCCTTCCGATGAACCTTCCGATGATCCCTCTGCACCTGCAAAACCCGGCGATGCATCCAACATGGCATTCTTCGCTATCATTGCTCTCATTTCCATGACAGCACTTTTAGCTATTACAAAAAGAGAAGCATAAGAGGAATTATTAAATAAAATATTCACGTCAAAAGCCCGAAGCGTTTGCTTCGGGCTTTACTGTGCGGAATATTCAAATTTATAATAACATTTCTCCATTGACATTACATAATATACATGATATAATCACATAGGAAATTATATGCCACACAAGAGAGAGAGTATACAATGGGTATTTTAAAAAAATCAGTTTTGATTTTCTTTGTTTTTTATTATTTGATTTCTTTTATCTTATGCTTAAACGCATACGATACTTCAAAAGAAAAAATATTTGTTATTATAGCATATATCTTTGCTTATGTGAGCGCAAAAGCAGGTATAACGGGCAAGCACTGGCGATACAACAGTAAATTTGTTCTTTTCAACAATATATCAGTACACAAAAAAATATATTTCGTTATCCACTCTATTTTGATTGTAGCAGGTAGTTATTTATTCTTCGTTAAAAAATGGCAAGTTTCAGGAGTTGTAATTGGGTTGGGTTGTTCATACGTGATTCTTTTTCTGAATGAAAAATTCAAAAGTGAACAAAAAACAACTGATTCCCAGATGTAAATCGTTATTTATTAAACGTAAGATCTATTGACAAGCGTTTTTTTCTATGATAAACTTATAAAAGTGATTTGAAAATTTTTAAAAAAGAGGTTTTATTATGTCTTTAAAAAAATATTGCGAAGAACATGGACTTGACATAAACAAGGTTTTCACTATGGTTATGGGAAATGGTGGAGACATCCTTCCCTGTCCTAACGCTTACACAGGATACGTTGCAGAAATCACAGACGAATCTTTGATTTGTAGAAATGAAAAGCTGAACGTTTGCAAAGAAATACCTTTTTCTTCTTTCCAACGTGCAGAATTTGGTATAGGAAGCGGAAACCTTTGGCTTCAATGTATTGTTAACGGTTCCGAGTTTGTTTTTTGCTCTCCGAGAAAAAGTTGGAAATCTGCTCAAGGAAAGCTTCTTATGGAAAGAATTTCGAAACATACTGAATTATTGGATACAAAAGAATATGATCGTTTTACAGGAAAATTATTCTTCTTATATTGGTTTATACGATAAGTAATTTTGCAATATAAAAATCTTTCAAAAAAAACAAAGCTTTTCTATATTAAAAACCAAATCACGAAGCCAAAACTTCGGGATTTGGTTTTTTCTAATGTCAATTATTTGTTCTTTTCTGATTTCTATCCGTCAACTTATCAAAAAAGCTGTCACCGCCTATGTATTTTTCGTTGGAAAAATACTCAAGCATCCAATTATTTCTACCTTCAAGCCACATTATAAGATAATCGAAATGGTCCTCATGCGTTTTATTAACACGGACGCTATCAGGCTCAAACAGTATTCTGTCTCCAAATATTTTCCATTTATCAAAATTCTTCTCAAGCTCTTTTTTGTTTGCAAGATAATACTTTACAGAATCTGATATTTCATCTTTTATTAACGGAAAAAGCTCGTCATACCTTTTAGCCACAAGCTCTCTGAACCATTTTTGGTCCGACATAAGAATAAACCACTCGTGTCCTATGCCAAAACCTCTACGTGTTCCGACAAACAGCTCCTCGAATCCGCCATCATCCATACGGTCATCATTGCCCATAGATATATCAAAATCCCAAGCAGGTCCGAAATAGAGCTTGCCGCCGTCCTCTTTTATATACATAAAAAGGCTTGCAAATCCAACGTCGAAGTTTTTAGCGTATTCCTGAAGCAGATACATATCCAAGAAAGAATCAATATCTATAAGCGATTCTATTTCCGCCTTGTTGCCTTTTTTTATGGCGTTATTACATTGTGAAAGGTAGTTCTTTGCGTAATTATACTGACCGTTTGTGACAAAATCGCTTTTTATGGCAAATCTCAGTTTATCAATCTGAATACATTCACCGCTTCCAAGCTCCTCTCTTGAATCAAGCTCAAGCAAAAAGCCTATATCGTCATTCAAGCCATCAGTATCAATATTCACTCTTGATTTTCCCGTTTCAACCTGCTCCGTCAGAAGATAAACGCCATTATATTCTCCGTTTATATAGACGTTAACGTGTGCGCAGGAATAAGCAATTTCAAATCCATCAAATCTTTTGGCAAGATTATAAGCGACATAGTTTCTCATTAAGGATTGGTCGCTATGATTTGCAATAAGAACCCAATCCTTTTTCTCCGCTTTGCCAAGTCCTAAAAGATTTGTTTTTGATGAGAATTTCAGCTTGTATGATTTCTTATCAAATCTTGCAGAGGAATTTCCCCTTATACGTGCCTTTGCAGAAGCACCTTCAAAAGCATATTCCTTCTCAACATTTGAAACAGATATTGCAACAGTTGAATATTCTTCGCCGATTCCGCCCTTCACATCAGCAACGGTAATATAAATATCAGGGAATCCAACGTATTCAAATTCAGCCTTTATCTCTGTACTTTCCAAAATAACGTCGGTTCTTTCTGGAGTTTCTATTCCGTCGCTCCATTTAACAAAACGGTAATTCAAATACGGCTTTGCACAAACTGAAGAAGATTTTTCTCCTTCTTCCAATGCCTGAGCAGCTTTACCTTGAATATACCCCATATTTTTATCGCAAACGGTGTAAAGCAAAAGATTTTCGTCTTCATCAAGGGATATATCGTTGAAAACCTCCGTATCATCGTCAGACGCTTCAATAAATTTTGAATAGTCCACGTCTACCGGACCTTTTTTCGTATATTTTCCGAAGTCAATGGAAAATCCCAAAACAATTGCAGTGCATAAAAGCACCGCAATTGTTCCGTTAATCTTTTTTAAAATTCCAAACATAACTACTAATCAAGTAATTTTGAAAGGATTGCCTGAATGGAAGCGGGGTCGCCTTTTCCCTTCAGCTCTTTCATTACCTGTCCAAAGAGAGCGTTTCTTACCTTCGTCTCTCCGTTTTTATATTTAGTAACCGTGTCAGCGTTTGCATCGAGAACCTTCTTTACAGCTTCTTCGATTTCGCCCGTGTTGCTCTGCGCGTCAAGTCCGTTAGCTTTACAGTATTCTACAGGATCAACGTCCTCACCAAACACAGCGGCAAGAACTTTTTTGCCTGCGTTACGGACGATTTTGCCGTCAGCTACCATTTTAACTATAATGCCCAATTTTGCAGGGTCAATATCAAGATCGTCTGCGGAAAGCTTTTTCTGGCGCAACGTACTCATACATTCGCCAAGAATCCAGTTTGCCGTATCCTTTGGAAGTCCGCTTACCGCACATGCGCCTTCAAAAACGTCGCAAAGTGCTCTGCTTGACGTAATTATAGAAGCATCGTTTTCGGAAAGTCCTAACTCATCCATATATCTTGCTTTTTTAAGATGAGGAAGCTCTGGAAGTCTTTCCTTAACCGACTCGAACCATTCGTCATCGATTATAATAGGAACAAGGTTAGGATCCGGGAAATATCTATAATCCGCAGCCATTTCCTTACTTCTCATGCCAAAGCTCTTGTTTTTAACATCATCCCAACGTCTTGTTTCCTGAATAAGTGTTTCAGTACCTCTCTCCAAAGCGTCAATATGACGGGCTACTTCATATTCAATAGCCTTTGATATAGCGGTTATGGAGTTCATGTTTTTCATTTCCGTTCTGACGCCAAGCTCTGTTGATCCTTCGGGACGGATTGAAAGGTTTACGTCGCAACGCATTGAGCCTTCTTCCATCTTACAATCGGAAACCTTTGCAAATCTGAGCAAGGTTTTAAGCTTGTCAAGGTAAGCAACTACTTCCTCAACAGAGTTAAGGTCGGGACGGCTTACAATCTCAATAAGAGGAACAGAGGTTCTGTTGAAGTCAACAAGAGTTGTATCTGTCCATTCATCATGAACGAGCTTGCCCGCATCTTCTTCCATATGAATCTGCTTTATCCCGATAACCTTTTTACCCTTTGACGTTTCAATCTCAACTCCACCGTCAACACAGATAGGAGCGAACCACTGGGTCGTCTGATAAGAAGAAGGAAGGTCAGGATAATAGTAGCTCTTTTTATCAAAGGTTGTATATCTGTTTATATGGCAATTCGTAAGCATACCCGCCATCATTCCAAGCTCAACAACCTTTTTGTTCATTATAGGAAGCATTCCAGGCATACCACAGCAAGCAGGGCAAACGTTATTGTTCTGACCCGCTCCAAAGGTAGTTCCGCATGAGCAGAATATTTTCGAATCCGTTGCAAGCTCAATATGGACTTCAAGTCCTATGACAGTTTCGTATTTCATCTATTCTACCTCCCCTATTGCCTTTGCGGCACAAAGCAGCTTATTTTCCTCAAAGCTGTTTCCGATGAGCTGAACGCCCTTTGTTGCTACTACAGGCAAACCCATCATTGAAGCAAGGGAAGTGAAATAACTTTCCTCGTAAACCGTTTTCATGGATGCTTCCTTATACTCCGTTTTCGAAGAAACGGGAGCAAGAATAAGGTCATATTCCGCGAACAAAGCATCAAGCTTTGTACGTAACAAGCGTCTGACTTTCAAAGCTTTGTCGTAAGTTGTAAAATATCTGTTTTTGGAAAGAACGTCAGAACCGTAAAGGATAACAGATTTCGCAAGAAGACCGAAAGCTTCAGTTCTTGATTTTGTGTAAAGCTCCTCAATATCATTATAGCTTTCTGTTCTGTGACCAAATTTAACACCTTCGTAACGTGAAAGGTTATTACAGCTTTCTGCGCACATCATAACGAACCAGGCAGACTGAGAAGCTTCAAATTCTGCAAAGCTTACAAATTCGACCTGTACGCCCTTTGATTTCAAAGCATCTGCGATTTTTTCCACGTTTGCTTTTGTGGAATCGTCTGCTTTTTCAAAATATTCCTTAGGTATACAAACCTTTTTGCCTGAAACGTCGTCCTTTACAAAATATTCGTATTTTTCGCAAGGAAGACTTGTTCCGTCCTTTGCATCATGGCCCGCAATAACGGAAAGAATCTCGGATGCGTTTTCAACGTTGCAAGCGTGAACCCCTACCTGTTCAGAAGAACAAGCGCAAGGGATAACACCATATCTTGAAACCGTTCCATATGTTGGTTTAACAAAAACCGTTCCGCCAAGAGCAGCTCCTCTGATAGAAGCACCGTTAAGCTCCACTGCGAGAACTCCCTTCAATCCCTCTTTAACAAGACAGGAAGAAGCAGAAACGAGATTTCCGTTTTCATCCTTTTCAGCTCCAAAGTATGAGGTTTCACCCAACAAATCGAAGCCAAATTCACCAACGTTCACCTTGCCTGAAATTGAAATTCCTGCTTTTTCCAAGCGATCCGCTACTTCGGCATTATGAAGCGGAATGAATTTTTCAAGCATTTTTGAGCCTGCTGTACAGGGGATTCCCTTATACAAAATAGTATCTTCCAGGGCAACGGTTCCCTTTATATCTTTTTCAGTTATATATTTCATACCGCTACTCCTTTAGTCTACCAATCGAGGAACTTGCCAATATCCGTCATAAGCTTCGGGAGCATGCTCCTGAAGTTCTTCACGGGTATAAACCTTTTGCGCTTTATCCTCACGCAAAACGTTGAAAAGATTTGAAACTTCAGACAAATGGACGAGAATCTTGAGTCCCTCCGTATCCGTCTGTGCCATTTTTTCCTCGCCCTTTTCCAACGTTGCAAGGAAATCCAGAACCTCCGCTTCTTCCGTTTCCGTCAAAGCGAGTCTGTTAAGCTGTTTCAAAGAAGACATTGTTTCTTTTGTCATATATATACCTTCTTAAAATCAATTTTAGTCTCTTATTCTGATGTTTGCCTCTCTTAATTGCATTTCCGTAACCTCTCCAGGTGCTCCAAGGAGGAGATCTTGTGCGTTTCCGTTAAGTGGGAATGCAATAACGTCTCTTATTGTTTCTTCATTTGCGAGAAGCATTATCATTCTATCAACGCCAGGAGCCATACCAGCATGAGGAGGAGCACCGTACTGGAACGCTGTATAAAGCGCGCCAAAGCGTTTTGCCAATTCTTCCTCAGAATATCCTGCAATAGCAAAAGCCTTTTTCATAATTTCAGGGCTATGGTTTCTTACAGCTCCCGAAGAAAGCTCTATACCGTTGCAAACGATATCGTACTGATATGCAAGTATTTCGAGAGGATCTTTATTTTCAAGAGCATCAAGTCCACCCTGTGGCATTGAGAATGGGTTATGAGTAAAGTCAATTTTATTCGTATCTGGATTAAGCTCGTACATGGGGAAGTCAACGATATAGCAGAACTCAAAGGAATCGTCCTTAATAAGTCCCAATTCGTTACCTATCCATTTTCTCATTTCACCTGACAAGCGATCGATAACGTTTGCCGCATCGCTTATGAAGAAAAGAGTTTCCCCTTCTTTGATTCCAACAAGCTCTGTAAGCTCGGCTTTCTGCTCATCCGTAAGAAATTTTGCAATAGGTCCTTTATATTCACCGTTTTCAAGGTTTATATATCCGATACCGAATTTCATGCCGATGCTTCTGGAATACGCATCGATTGCTTTTTCAAAAGCCTTCTTTCCGTCTCCGTCGCCGTCCTTCTTAACAAGATAGTTTGCAACTATTCCACGAACAAGCTTATTCTTGAAAGGAATCGTTCTTCCGTTGATGGAAAGAAATTCATTTTTAGCAAAGAAGTCTGTTAAATCCTGAATAATAAGGGGGTTTCTCAAATCGGGTTTATCAGATCCGTATTTAAGCATAGCTTCCTTATATGTGAAGCGTTTGAAAGGAGGAGGAGATACCTTTTTGCCAGAAAACTCCTTAAAGGTTTCGTAAAGAACCTTTTCTGCAACGGCAAAAACGTCTTCCTGCTCTGCAAAAGCCATTTCAAAGTCGAGCTGATAAAATTCTCCCGGGGATCTGTCCTGACGAGCGTCCTCATCTCTGAAACAAGGAGCAATCTGGAAATACTTATCGAAGCCAGATACCATAAGGAGCTGCTTGAACTGCTGGGGTGCCTGTGGCAAAGCATAAAATTTCCCTTTATGTTTTCTGCTGGGAACAAGATAATCTCTTGCACCTTCGGGAGAAGATGCTGTGAGAATGGGTGTCTGAATTTCAACGAAGCCAAGGCTTTCCATCTGCTTTCTGAGGAAGCTTACAATCTTGGAACGAAGCATTATATTTTTATGAATTTCGGGATTACGCAAATCAAGGTAACGGTATTTCAAACGAACGTCTTCTCTTGTGCCTTTTGATTCGGCAATTTCAAAGGGAAGCATATTTTTGCAAGTGCCAAGAATTTCAAGGCTTTCTGCATAAACCTCAACGAGACCCGTTTCCAACTTTGCGTTAACGGTTTCGGAATCACGAAGACGAACGTCACCCACAACGGAAATTACAGTTTCGCGGTTAACGCCTGCCATAAGTCCTTCGTTATTAAGAACTACCTGCGTTACGCCGTAATGGTCACGAAGGTCGATAAAAATAACCCCGCCGTGGTCTCTGATGGTTTCTGCCCAACCCGAAAGGCGAACTTTTGCGCCAACGTTTTCAGGTCTGAGCTCATTACAATGATGTGTTCTAAGCATTTTTTCCTCCATGCTTTGACGGAAATAATCGTCAGGAACGAGCATTCGCCCGCGGTGCCATCCTTTTCATTGAAACGAAATATTTTCGCAAAACAAGCTTTTATTATTCGAAAGAAGGTCAGGAAAAAGCCTTTTTCGTAAAAGTTGTTTCTTTTTCTCCCTTGTGCGTTTTGCCATTCGAACCGTTTTCGCTCTGTGACTCCGCGCAAAGATAAGAGCAATCCTATTTACGTCTCCGCCTTAATTTGATAAATTTCCGAATTTGATTTTAAAAATCTAAGAGTGTTCCCTGTTTACTACTCAGCGTAGCCCACGCTCTCAGTCTATGACGCAAGCTCCCTGTTCACCTTTCCAAAAAAACAGATTCTCCGTATGAGATTATACCCCGATATCTCAAAAAAGTCAATAACAAATTATAATTTTTGACACTTACTTGAACATTTATTTCTTATTACATGCATTAGTAAAGCTTAATAACCGCTATAAAACAAAAAAAGACGCAAAAAACGTTTTTCACATCTCTTTTTATGTAAATATGTTTGGATAAATTCAGTTTACCAAACATTAAGCATTAAATTTCTCAACAAATATCTATAATTTTTTTAGTATAAAATTAAGCACATCAATTCATTTAATCTATAATCGAATTTCTTCGACTATAATGCGTTCAGAGTTGTGTGTTAATATAACTAATTGATTTGTAAACTTCTTCTCTATCTCTCTTTCTTGTTTTTTTATCAAGCTCCATAGCCAAGTCTATTTCAAGCAAAATTTTGGATCTTTTCAAATATGTAACTTCTATATGCTCAACTTTATCTTTTTTCAGCAAATGAAATTTCTTCAACCTCCTGCCCGACATTACTGACCGTAGTTTCTTCTTTTCGTTTTGATTGTTAATCACCTTTATTTTGTACTTACCAACTCCCATTGCTTCTGGATAAAAAAAGCGAACATAACTGTGTCCCAAGCGGTCTCCCGAAAAAGAATATTCCTCATCAAAGTTCTCTATACTTATAATTTCAGTCACGTAGTCTCCTTTTCGTTTATCAATTATTGCTTTAATTATCACTCCGTAATGAAAAAACATTGATATTGTAAAATATCCCACAGCAATAGCAATGCTCACAAACAACGAGTTTTCTATAAAAGCAAACAAAGCGAAGGTAAGCGAAATAATAATTATATCAATGATTATCTGAACACTTGCTTCCAAAAAATATGGTTCTATTCTGAAATTCACCTTCTTTGCATTAACCACTTCACCCCAACCTTTCATAATCGTTTATTACAAACTATTCATTTCAGTTTTTCTTGCCTTTATTTTATCACATTTTTGTTGTTTTGGCAAGCTTTTTCCGACTTTTTCAGTGTTTCGAATCATCCCCGTCAGACGTGGTAAAAAATGATGCATCGCTCCGTAACGTTTTCTAAAAAATATCTTTGAGCCAAATACTCTTGATATTTTTCAAATTCGACTTCACTGTTTTCACTCTCTAACGTCCAAAATAGAAATGTATATGAAAGTGGATATGAATTTGTATCGTCGGCAATAAATGTAATCTTCACAAACCTACGAGCATAATCATAAAGTATCATATATGGTTTTAATTTAAAAATCTCGTTAATTATATTTTTGTCGTTTTCATTAAAAAAAGACAAAGCTTTATCGTACGGTGACACGATGTCTGCATCTGTATACTCATTGATTCGTCCTTTTTCGTAAAATTCTTCATTGGACGAAACAATCCTCACGACATTATCAAACAATTCATTGTTTTCAAAATATATTCTTTGCACTTCATCTTTGGAGTAAGATGATGGCACGTACTTTTCTTGGTGTTTACAAGCCGAAAAGATTAAAAGAATAACAACCAATATAATAACTATCGTCAAGGATGTTTTATAGTTCTTTTTCATATCTCCTC
>JAZOCZ010000098.1:0-6556 GCA_045596755.1 Eubacteriales bacterium
TGAAAAACTCACCGTGTCCGACGGAATGTTTTATTCGGTTTTGTATATAGGATCGGTTGTTTTTCAATATTATATTGTAAAAGGCATATGTGCCTTGATAGGATAGTGCCGTTTAAAATTAGTTACAATTATATGGTTGACTTTGCGGGAAAAATATGGTACAATTACGTTTCGGTGTAATTTGACATTTCTATCTGTGACTTGTGAAAAAAGAGGTATAAAAAATTGGGAAAATTGTTTGACTTTTTCTCCCCGACTAATAATAAAACGGACGAGGGAGTAAAGAAGAAAGACCGAATAGTTGATGAAAAATTTTCTACCAAGTCTTTTTTTAAACTTCTGAAAAACAGGCTTATGAGTCTTTTGACTCTCAACGTAATATTGACCTTGTTCCTCATTCCAATAATAACCTTTTTTATGGGCGTTTCGGGTTCGTTTTCTTATTATGGGCGAACTCCTGAAAGCAACGTTTTTCTGGTTATGAACGGAATTTCACGTTACGAGGAAGGCGCATATATGAACGTGCTTCTCAACGTTTTTGGAGATACGGGGCTTATTTCAAGAAATTCCGTTGCAACCGTTTGGCTTGAACGTTCCATTATATTGGAGTTCTTCCTTTTCGGAATGGCAAACGTCGGCTTTGCATACGTGTTAAGAGAAACCGTTCGCTGTAATCCCGTTTTTATATTCAGCGATTTTTTCAGAACAATAAAGAAAAATATAAAACAGGCGTTGATTTTCGGTGCGTTTGATTTTGGGGCAATACTTTTGCTTTTGTATGATCTTTACGCATATAATATGAATTCATCCGAATGGATGTATCTTATGTTTTTCTATCTGTCGATTCTGATGATACTTGTATATTTTATTATGAGAACATATATCTATCAGATGATGATAACCTTTGATTTGCCCGTCAAAAAACTGATAAAGAATGCATTTCTATTCACCTTTATCGGCTTGAAACGAAATGTGGTAGGGCTTTTAGGAGTGGCGTTGGTGGTTATTCTCAACTATCTTCTTATGAATATAACTTTCACGTTCTCTGTATCACTTATTTTACCCTTCGTTCTGACTATAAGCATTTGTGGACTTATATCCGTTTACTGTGCATACCCACAAATTAAAAAACACATGATAGATCCTTATTATGAAAGCATCGGAAAAACCGAGGACGATGATGACGATGAAGAAGAACCTGTTTTCGTTGACCAAGGCTGATTTGAAAAATAAGGACAATACTATTGAAAGGCATTTTGCGTTTTATGGAAAATTTTGTAGCATTGAAGAAAAAATATGAAGAAATAAAGGAAAAGAACCTTTGCCTTGACATGTCAAGAGGAAAACCCGCTCCCGTACAACTTGATACAGTGAGTGATATTCTGACTAATATATCATCGGTGGACGAATGTATTCTTCCTTCGGGCTTTGACTGTCGAAATTACGGTGGACTTGACGGTTTGCCGCAGATTAAATCTCTTTTTGCATCCATTCTTGAGGTGGATGAAAAAGAAGTGATTATAGGCGGAAACTCAAGCCTTAATATGATGTATGATACCATGGCGAGAGCCATGATTTTCGGAACTTACGAAGGTGCTGAACCGTGGGTAAAACAAGGCGAGATATCCTTCCTTTGCCCTGTGCCTGGTTATGACAGACATTTTGCAATAAGCGAAACCTTCGGTATAAAGATGATAAACGTTCCTTATAAAGAAGACGGTCCTGATATGGATTTCATAGAAAATGCTGTAGCAAACGATGAAAGCATAAAAGGAATGTGGTGTGTTCCCAAGTATTCAAATCCAACAGGAATAACTTATTCCGATGAAGTTGTCCGCCGCTTTGCAGCCTTGAAGCCAAAGGCGAAGGATTTCAGAATTTTCTGGGATAACGCATACGTTGTTCATGACCTTTTCGACGGTGGAGAAAAACTTCTCAACGTGTTTGAGGAAGCCAAAAAAGTTGGAAACGAGGATATGTTCTACATATTCGCTTCTACTTCAAAGATATCCTTACCCGGTAATGGTATAGCGGCTTTCGCATCGTCAAAGAAAAACGTTGACCACGCTCTTTCAAAAATCAAATTCCAGACCATCGGCCCTGACAAGATAAATCAACTCAGACATGCAAAACGTTTTCCTGACCTTAATGCTATACTTGTTCAGATGGAAAAGCATGCAGAGTTGATAAGACCAAAATTCAAAGCAGTGCTTGAAGCATTTGAAAAAGAACTTTCAGACGTTGAGGGCGTTTGGTGGTCAAAACCAAAGGGCGGTTATTTTATAAGCCTCAATCTTCCAAAGGGGAAAGCCAAATTGGTAGTTTCCATGGCAAAAGAGGCGGGACTTGTTCTTACTTCCGCAGGTGCATCATACCCATATGGTTTTGATCCTGATGACTCAAATATAAGAATTTCCCCAACTTATCCAACCCTTGATGAACTTAATAAGGCTTTGGATTTGCTTTGTACTGTTGTGAAAATAGCATGTCATAAAGATTATGAAAACTGATAAAAGAAAAAAAGCGAAAATAGTTATAGTTTCAATTCTCGTTTTACTTTTGATTTTGTCCTCAGTTTTCCTCGTCCTGAAACTTCTTTCACCAAAGGTTGATTTTACAACAAAACGTGACGATATATTTTATTTTCCCGTGGATTATAATGAAAACGCTTTTGACGATATTGTTTATATGAGCAAAAACCGTGACGTGAAGTTTGATTATTACGGAATGGCTGTATATATAAACGACGATAACGTGAAAGAGCAATCAACAGACGCAAAGTTTTTCTATGATTATATACAAACGGTAATAAACGGGGATGCTGAAAAACATAAAACTTTTTTCACTAAAAGTTTCTTTTCCCATCATTCCATACCTCAGAAATTCACGATGCAGAAGATATACGACGTTGAAATTTCTGCTATGACCTCTGACGTTAAAGACGGATTTTCTTATGAAACTTATAAAGTCAGTTATAAGATACAGGAGAATAACGGAACGTTCAGGGCAGACGTATCAAGTAATGAATCCAAGCCCATTGCTATAACCATTCAGAAGGGCAAGGAACTTAAAATAAGCGCAATTGTACCTATATTATAAGGATTTATATTTCGAGGGGCTGTAAAAAATCGTCGTTTTTTTACAGCCCATAAATTGATTTAAAAGGAAATTTGTATGAAGGTTGAGATACTTTCTCCAGCGGGAAGTTTCGAGCATCTTAAGGCTGCCGTTTACGGTGGTGCTGACGGTGTGTATTTAGGGACAAAAGAATTCAGTGCAAGGCAGAGCGCTTTGAATTTTACCTTGGCAGAACTTGAAGAAGCGGTGTTTTTTTGCCATGGGAGAGGGGTGCGTGTTTACGTTGCTGTAAATACTCTTGTGAAGCCTTCTGAACTTGAGGGAATAGCATCATTAGCGAGTGAACTTGGACGGATAAACGTAGACGGTGTTATTGTTCAGGATTTGGCAGTTGCTAAAATATTCAAAGAGGTTTGTCCGTCGCTTCCTTTACATGGATCAACGCAGATGGCAATTCATAATTTGTCTGGTGCTTTGACACTTAAAAACATGGGATTTTCAAGAGTTGTACTTGCACGTGAGTTGACCTTTTCGGAAATAAAAGAAATAACGGAAAAATGCGGAATTGAAACCGAGGTTTTCGTGCATGGAGCCCATTGTATGTCCGCTTCGGGAATCTGCTATATGTCCTCGTTTATAGGCGGAAGAAGTGGAAACCGAGGAAGATGTGCCCAACCTTGCAGACTCGATTTCAAAGCGGGGAAAAACGGATTTTGCCTTTCTCTCAAGGATATGTGTTACGTGAATTACGTTGAAGCCTTGAAAGAAGCAGGTGTGTCCTCCTTGAAGATAGAAGGACGAATGAAACGCCCCGAATATGCATATATTGCATCAAAAACCTATAAAAAAGCAATTTCTGGAGAGGACTTTTCCGAAGAATTGAAAATCTTGAAAGGCGTTTATTCAAGAAGCGGTTTTACAGATGGATATATATCGGGGAAACGTGACGGAGAAATGTTCGGCTACCGAAAAAAAGAGGACGTTGAAGCGTCATCAAACGCTATCAAAGGAATCGGTAAAATGGAGGAAACATTCAAAATTCCCGTTGAAGCAGACGTTCGGATAAAAAAAGACCAGCAGATTAAATTGACTTTTTCTGCTAATGGAAGTAGTTTTTCCGTATTATCCCACGAGACTGTGAACGAGAAAACCTATCTTCCGTCCGATGAGAGAATAGAATCCGCATTGAAGAAAACAGGCGGAACGCCTTTTTCATTGGAAAACGTTAGTATAAATTCCGATTTTGAGACTGACAATACTGAATCTGCATTTCCAATATCATCTCTTAATAAAATGAGAAGGGAAGGTCTTGACGGATTGTTTTCAGTCTTGGCGGAAAGGGAAGAAAGAAAAATAAATGAATATAAACTTCCTTCTTTTGAAACGAGGAAAACAAAGAAAATCCGTCCTGAAATAAGAATAAGGGTTGAAAGTCCTTCCCAGATAGGAGATTTTTCAGGGAAGGTTATAATTCCTTACAAGAAGGCTTTGGAATTACCGTCTGCTTTTGATAAGGAGCTGGTTATCCTTGAAATTCCTTTTCTTGTTTATCCTCATGATGAGGATAAAATGAAAAAAGACCTTGAATTCCTGCTTGAGAAAGGATTTACAAAGGTTATTTGTGAAAACATTGCATTTGTTTCACTCTTGAAAAAAATGGGATTTTCCATTTTTGGCGGTGGATATATGAATATTGTAAATCCGCTTTCGCTTTCGGAATATGAAAAACTTGGCGTTAGTGATTTTACGTTGTCTCCTGAGATAAACCTTGCGGATTTGTCAGACTTTGAAACAAAATCGAATATAGGAATTGTTTCATACGGATATCTTCCTGTCATGCAATTCAGAAACTGTCCGATGAAAGCATCCGTTGGATGTGAAAAATGTGCGGAGAACGGGTATATCACAGACAGATTGAAAAAGGAATTCCACTTGCTTTGCCATAATAAGAAATACGTTTCACTTCTTAATACCGTTCCCGTATCATTGTCAGGAAAAGACGTTTATGTGGATTTCCAGACCCTTTATTTCACAAAAGAAACTTCGAGTCATGTAAAGGATATAATAAATCAGTTTATAAAAGGGAAAGAGCCTGATTACCCTCATACAAAAGGACTTTATTTCAGAAAGGTGCTTTAAAATGGCAGAAATAATAAAAGGCGAACTGCTTGCTCCTGCAGGCGATTTGGAATGTGTAAATACGGCATTGCATTACGGTGCTGATGCGGTTTACGTTGGTGGACGACTTCTTCAACTTCGTGCCGCAACTTCTGGTTTTACAGATGAAAATCTTCTTGAAGCTGTGTCAAAGGTGCATGAAAAAAATAAAAAAATATACGTTACCGTGAATTGCTTTGCTAAAGATGCGGAATTTGAACTCCTTCCCGAATATGCGAAATTTTTGCATGAAAGCGGTGTGGATGCTGTTATTGTTTCAGATTTGGGCGTTCTTTCCGCTATTAAAAGACATTGTCCCGACTTGCAGGTTCATATAAGCACGCAGGCAAACTGTATGAACAGCGAAACGGCTAACGTTTATTACAATATGGGGGCAACACGAGTCGTTCTTGCACGTGAGCTGACTCTTGAAGATATTAAAACCTTGAGAGCCAAGACCCCAAAAGAGCTTGAGCTTGAAGCCTTCGTTCACGGGGCAATGTGTATGGCTCATTCGGGAAGATGCCTTATCAGCTCATATCTTACAAACAGAAGCGCAAACAGAGGAGCTTGCTCCCAGCCTTGCCGTTGGAGTTATTATCTTGTGGAAAAAACAAGGCCCGGTGTTTATATTCCAATAGAGCAGGATGGGGAAGCTACTCAAATATTGAGTTCCCACGATTTGAACTGCGTAAGTATTCTTAAAGAGATTGAAGAAGCAGGAGTTTGTTCCTTCAAGATTGAGGGAAGAATGAAAACAGCGTATTACGTTGCTTCTGTTATTAACGCCTACAGACGTGTTATGGACGGAGTTATGTCTGTAAAGGAAGCGGAAGAAGAATTGACTCTTATGACCCACAGACCATACTCAACAGGGTTCTATTACGGAGCAGTGAAAAAAGAGCCGTTCAACGATGGTCTTTATCATCATAGCGGTATGTTTATCGCAACGGTGAAGGAAAAAACGGCAGACGGTGCTTTCGTTCAGATGCGAAACCGCTTTGCTGTGGGCGATAACTTGGAACTTATGTCAAGGAACGGGGGAATCATTCCCTTTACTGTGGAAAAAATTGAAGGTGAAGAAGGCGAAAAGAATGAAGCCGTTCTTCCAATGGAAATTATTAAAATAAATTGTCCCGAATGTGTGTCTGCGGGGGATATGATCCGCAAACGTGTAAAGGGATGTTAGTTAAGGAGAAATTATGATTACAACAAAACAAAGAGCTTACTTGAGAGGGCTTGCAAACGGAATTGATTCAATTATACAAATGGGTAAAGGTGAAGTTTCGGAAAATTGGCTCAAAACCGTTTCCGATGCGTT
>JAZOCZ010000099.1:0-2541 GCA_045596755.1 Eubacteriales bacterium
CTGACAGTCTGACGGCTGACAAGCATTTTTTCTCCAAGCTCCTCTTGGGAAAGTCCAAGTTTCTTTCTGTAATATTGTATCTTTTCACCGACAGTCACAGAAAAGACCTCCTTTCATGCAAAGTGATTATATCACAAGCGACAAAAAATGTAAAGAATTTTTCGCTTGACCTTGTCAAGCAACACTTGCGGAGGCTTTTTTAACTGTTTTCAGAGATATGTTGGATTTTTTTCATACTCAAAAAGGCGAGGAAAAACCTCGCCTAAAAAATAAAAATTTAAATTTAGTTCATATCAAAAAACATAGGTTTACAACCTTCCACATAATATCCTTCATCACCGTACATTGTATCCCCGAATTCCTTAAACCCATGCCGCTTATAAAAGCTAATGGCCTGTGGGACAGCATAAAGAACAATTTTAGATGCTCCGATCTTCGAGTGTGAAAGCTCATCCATATAATAAATCATATAGTCAAATAAACAGTCACTCAAAGACGGTGTTCTTGATACGGAAGTATATGGAATATGCTGATATCGCTCATCAGTTGCAAAATATTTAACCTCCATAGCAGACAAAATTGTTGAAAACTGTTCTTCCTGTTCGTTGTCCGTAAAAATAGCGGAACAAGCAATAGTCATGCAAGCAATCAATCGGTCATCATCTTTGTCAAGGAATAAATAAGTAACGGAAGTTCTATCAAAAACCGCCTCCGTACGAAAATAAGTATCAATAGAAGCATTCCCACAAGAGAACCCTTCCACATATTTTTGATTTTTCGCAGTCAAAATTTGAATGTCAACAGAATAATGTTCTCCGTACTTCACATCCATACGTCCTTTGCAGAATTATTTTTCTGTTTTGAGATTATTTTTGCGGAACAATTCCGCATTAGATTCAATCGCATTCTGTTTTGATTGGGGTGTTTTACTGTTCACAATTTGTGACACACAATTCTTTTTAACAACATAAGAATTCTTTTTCGGTGTTGCCAATGCTGCCATTTTGTTTCCGCTCCTTTCTTTCTCTTGGTTCATACATACCTCCGCTTTATATCTTAATGATATAGTATGCCAACAAAGCAATAAAGTATGCATTACAACCTTTTTCAATATTATTTTATCACAAAGAAACGTCATTGTCAAGAAATTTCACACTAAATATGCCGAAACCGATAAATTACGTTTATTTATTAGTCGTTCTTCAGAACTGAAAACACTTTATTCAAAATCTTTCACAGCCAAAACGAAACAGCACCCTATCGGATGCTGTTTCAAATTACTGAAATATAGATTATTCCGCTTTAGATTCAGAATTGTTTACAGTTGTTTCTGTTTTTTCCTCAACCTTCTGTCCGAGGATAGAGGGAAGCTGCATTCCTGACAACGCAAAGACCTCGTCAAGAGGAGGAACGGATTTCATCATACCTGAGATGAAATTAGCTGTAGATGTTTTTCCGTCGCCATTCTGTCCGCCGTCCCAAACAGTAACCTTATCAATTTTGATATTCTTAACAGCATCAACCTGAACACGCATAAGGTCTTCAAGCTTATCTGCAATAAGCATTTTGAGAGCGGCATCCGCATCTCCACCCACAGATTTTACGATTTCTGCAAAACCTGCTGCTTGCTTTCTGAGTATTTCTTCTGCACCGCGAGCCTGTGCTTCCATCTTAGCATAGATAGCGTCTGCTTCACCCTTCGCTTTTCTACGAATCTGTTCAGCTTCTGCCTCAGCCGCAAGCTCCAATTCCTTTTTCTTTGCTTCTGCACGAACGATAACGTCTGCTTCCAAGGTTGCCTGTTCTTTGTCACGTCTTGCTCTTTCAGCAGACTGTTCAGCTGCATATGCTTCTTCCAAAGCTTTTGCTGCCTGAGTTTTTTCAGCAGTTGTTGCGATTTTGCGTGCTTCTGCTTCTTTTTCTCTAAGAGCAGCATCGGACATAGCTATCTTCATCTTAGCTTCGTTTTCACCTTCAATAGCAAGTGAATCAGCCTTAGATACTTCGATTCTCTGTTCCTTTTTAGCATTTGCTTCACCGATAGAACCTTCTCTATCCTGTTCAGCAACGCTCTTTTTCGCATCGTTAATAGCCTTTGCAGCAGCTTCTTTACCAAGAGCAGCTATATATCCCGATTCGTCGCTGATATCGGTAACGTTAACGTTAATAAGACGAAGACCTATCTTTTTAAGTTCGCTCTCAACGTTTTCGCTTACAGCCGCAAGGAATTTATCACGGTTGGTATTGATTTCTTCAATATCCATTGTGGCAATGATAAGTCTTAACTGACCGAAGATTATATCCTTGGAAAGCTCCTGAATTTCAGAAAGCTGAAGTCCCAAAAGGCGTTCAGCCGCATTTTGCATAACTCCCGGTTCTGTGGAAATACCAACGGTAAATCTTGAAGGAACGTCGATTCGGATGTTCTGCTTTGAAAGTGCGTTTTTAAGGTCTACCTGAATTGATATGGGTGTCAAGTCAAGGTATGCGTAAGACTGGAAAACGGGAATAATAAATTCCGCGCCACCGTGAATACATTTG
>JAZOCZ010000100.1:0-5910 GCA_045596755.1 Eubacteriales bacterium
CATGGCTACGATCCGACTTAGGCATAATTACATTAAAATGAAATAAATGATGATAAGCAGACCGCCTTGACATGATATGATGCCAAAGCGGTCTGCTTTTGTACGAGGTAAATTTTAATTATTCACTTCTGAGGGCTTCAACTGGGTCTTTCTTTGCGGCAAGCTTTGAGGGAATAAGACCGCCTATAAGTGTGAGAACGACGCTTATTATAACGAGTATTATTGCACCGCCTACAGGGAGCTTTGCTATGTTAGAAACTGCTGTTGAGGTGTTTTCCGTCAACGCAAACACAATAACGTTTATGGGGATTGTGAGAAGCACCGTAACGCCAATTCCCACAAGTCCTGAGAAAAGACCGACAATTCCTGTTTCAGCCTTGAATACTCTGGAGATATCCTTTTTGGAAGCACCCATTGCACGAAGGATTCCTATTTCCTTTGTACGTTCAAGAACTGAAATATAGGTTATAATTCCTATCATGATTGAAGAAACAACCAAGGAAATTGAAACGAATCCAATAAGCACGTAAGAAATGATATTTATTATAGTGCTGATTGATGACATGAGAAAACCAACGATATCAGTGTATTCAATGGCAAGCTCTTCTTTTCCTTCATCCTTAACACGTTTGTTGTATCTATCTATTGTTTCTGTCAGTAAGTCCTTTTCTTCAAAGGATGACGTGTAAATGTTAATTGAGGAAGGGGCATTCAGGTCAACGTATCCCAGCTTTTTGAGGTTTCCCTCGTAAGTTGCTTCCGTCAACATTTCTCCTTTGAATTTATCTATGATTTCTTTGTCTTTGCCCATCATTACAGCCATATCTATCTGTGCAAGAAGCTGTGTTGCTTCTGCTTCGGGCAGGTTTTCTTTTATTATTTCCTTGATATCCTCAATTGTCCATTCCTTGTCGTCCTTTGGGAAGGGAAGACCTGTGAAAATGTCAATATCCTTATTTTCATTCATCTGAGAAACAACAGCATCGCTCTTGTTAACTCTTTCAATAATGTAATCGGTAAGAGCGGAAGTGTATGCAACTGCACCTGTAAGAGAGGTTGCAACAGCATCGGGTTTTGGTCTTATGATTCCAGAAACCTTGATTTCGATGGGGTCGTTTCCTTTATCGTCGTCTGAAAGTAATTTCTGAAAATATGCGTTCATGTCCTTATCTTCAGAATGATCGATCCAGATTTTGTTTTCTTCGTCATATTCCAAATATATATCCGACGGCGCAAGATAGAACTTCTGACTAAGAAGCTCTTCCATTGTATATTTGGTTATTTCATCGGTTTCAAGCTCTTGACCGCCAAAGATAGCATCGAAGCGTTCTTCTATAATGGATTGGTCTTTGATGTTGAGAGTGTACAGAGCCAGATCGCTTATTCTGTTTTCTCCGTCAACAACGATAACAACTTCGTCATATTTTGAGGGCCATTTGCTGTTTTCGCCTACAAGCTCGTATTGGTCGAACAAAAGATCGTTAATAAGCTCACCTTTTTTGCCTGCAAGCATTTGCTGCCACATATCAAAATTATACATCTGGGACATATCCTGACCCATCATTTCGGTATTGGGCATAGGACCGCTTCCACCCATAACCTTTTCGAATACCATTTCCATTATGGGACTTGGGTTTACCTGAACCGCTTTGTCATCCTTCATGGAATATACGTTGAGGGCAACGTTGTAGTCGTAGTCAATAGCACTTATAAGGTCGTAAATACCGTCTTCGTTGTTGTCAATGTAGTTTTTGAAATTGGAAAGGTCGTTTTTTCTTACCTCGGAAAGTAAGGTTTTCAAAAATTGTCCCATTATATCGCTTGAATATATGGCGTTGGGGTCTTTGTTTTCTATAACTCCTTCGGATTGTGCCGCTTGCATACCCATAAGAAGACCCGAATAGTCAACCGTTTCGGACTTTATCTGCAAGGGATACGTGGAAAGAGTTTCTCTCTGAACCTTATCAATGAAGCCTTGAATACCGCTTGAGAGGGCAAGAATCAAAGCAATACCAATGATACCGATGCTTCCCGCGAAGGACGTCATGAAGGTTCTGCCCTTTTTCGTAAGAAGGTTATTGAAGGAGAGGGAAATTGCGGTTTTGTGGGACATGGAATTCTTTTTTTGCTTCTTTTTCTTTGAAGGAGCTTTTTCCGATTTGTCTGTCGTGAATTCTGACACAACGTAGGGATTGCTGTCGTCTGTTACAACACCGTCCAAGAGTCTTATTATTCTCGTAGAATAGGTTTCCGCCAATTCGGGATTGTGAGTTACCATTATAACAAGTCTGTCTTTTGATATCTCTTTCAGAATCTCCATAACCTGAACGCTTGTTTCTGTATCAAGAGCACCTGTCGGTTCATCAGCAAGAAGAATTTCGGGGTCGTTGATAATAGCTCTCGCTATAGCAACACGTTGCATCTGACCGCCTGACATCTGGCTCGGCTTCTTTTTAAGCTGGTCGCCGAGGCCTACCTTTTCCAAAGCGGCAACTGCACGTTTTCTGCGTTCATCTTTTGAAACGCCCGAAAGGGTCAACGCCAATTCAACGTTTGATAAAACTGTCTGATGGGGGATAAGGTTATAGCTCTGGAAAACGAACCCAACGGAATGGTTTCTGTAATCGTCCCAATCTCTGTCCTTGTAATGCTTCGTTGATATTCCATTTATGGAAAGATCGCCTTCTGTATACTGGTCAAGACCGCCTACAATGTTGAGCAACGTTGTTTTACCGCAACCTGAAGGTCCTAAAATGGAAACGAATTCACATTTGCGGAACTCTATATTGACGCCTTTTAATGCGTCAACCTTCGTATCGCCGGTAACGTACGACTTTTTTATTTCTTTCAGTTTGAGCATGAAAACCTCCTGATTTGTCAATTCGTTATTATTTAGTAATGTATTATGCAATATATTTATTAACTCAAGTTAAAGAATGATACCATATCTTAATATTTAAGTCAATGCATAAATTACACGATTTTTTCAAATAAGCTATTGCATTTTTTGTTCCTCTGATGTATAATGAAAAAACATGGGTCATTGTAAGATGATGCATGAAGATACGGACTTGAAAATAAGGAAGTGTGAGCTTTGAAAAATCTTTTTTCTTTACTGATACATTTTAAATTCCGTGAGCTTCTCCTTGAAGATACGGAGGATACTTGGATACAGCTTTTCCGTTCACTTTTCGTAGGCGGTATTGCAACAGTGGTGGATTTCCTCGTTGCTGCATTGGTTCGTGAAGGACTCGGCGGCGGCGATATCATTTCAAACGCTACAGGCTTTGTTTTTGGACTTATTACTAACTACGTTGTAAGTATTCTCTGGGTGTTCAAAAAACACAACATGAATATAGCAAAGGAATTTGCCATATTTACGGTTATCGGAATAATAGGACTTATTATAAATACGGGAATAGTTTATTTCCTTGGAAAGCTCTGGAATTCCGAAGAAGTTATGATAATGTTCTACGTTGCAAAAATCATAGCAACGCTTATTACGCTTATATGGAACTTTGCGGCAAGAAAACTTATCTTGTATAAAAATTAGAAGGGGTAGAAAATGAAAAGAGTTATTATTATCGGTGCAGGCCCTGCGGGACTTACGGCGGCTTACGAGCTTCTACACAGGGAAGACCTTGCCGGAAAATATGAAATTATAATACTTGAAGAATCAGAGGACATAGGCGGTATATCCAAAACTGTACGTTATAACGGAAACAGAATGGATATCGGCGGACACAGATTCTTCTCAAAGGACGAGGAGGTTATGAACTGGTGGAGTTCGTTCATGCCCCTTCAGGGTTCTCCCGCCTTTGACGATAAAAAGTTAGGCAGAGAAAAGCCATTGGCTGAAAACGGCCCCGATCCCGAAAAAGAAGACAGGGTTATGCTTGTAAGAACCCGTGTTTCCCGCATTTACTACTTGAAGAAATTCTTCGACTACCCTATTTCTATGAAGATTCAGACCTTCAAGAATATGGGACTCAAAAGAACTATCGTAGCGGGATTCAGCTATCTTAAATCCTGCATATTCAAAAAAGAAGAAAGCTCCCTTGAGAATTTCTATATAAACCGCTTCGGTAAAACCTTGTACGGAATGTTTTTCGAAGGCTACACAGAAAAGCTCTGGGGACGACATCCAAGCGAAATAGATTCATCCTGGGGCGCACAGCGCGTAAAAGGACTTTCCGTTTTTGGACTCATTAAGGATATGTTCAGAAAAGCCTTTGGAAACAAGGATGATAATTCAAAGGTTGAAACTTCTCTTATCGAGCAGTTCTGGTATCCTAAATTCGGTCCTGGTCAACTTTGGGAAACCTGCGCTGAAGATATAGAGAAAGCGGGCGGAAAGATTTTAAAGGGCTTCTCCGTTAAAGAGGTTATTATAAAGAACGGCAAGGTAACCGGTGTTAAATGTACTTCTCCTAAGGGAGAGGGAGTTATTGAGGGTGACGTTTTCATATCCTCCATGCCTGTTAAAGACCTTGTTTGCGGAATCAGAGGCGAAGTTCCTCCCGCAGAGGTTGTTGAAGTTGCAAAGGGACTTCCTTACAGAGATTTCGTAACGGTTGGCTTGCTTGTAAATAAGCTTAACCTTGAAAACGAAACGGATATAAAAACCTTGGGCAATATAGTTCCTGACTGCTGGATTTACGTTCAGGAGACCGAAGTTAAGCTGGGACGTATACAGATTTTCAACAACTGGTCGCCTTATATGGTTAAAGACCCTGAAAATACAGTTTGGATCGGTCTTGAATACTTCTGCAACGAAGGCGACAACTTCTGGAACATGAGCGATGAAGAATGTATAAGATTTGCCGCAAGAGAGCTTGCTTCCATGGGAGTTATCAGAACTACCGACGTTCTTGATGCTCACAGAGAAAAGATTAAAAAGGCGTATCCTGCATACTTTGATACCTATGACCGAATGGGTGAGGTCGTTTCATACCTCAACACTGTTGAAAACCTTTACTGCGTAGGCAGAAACGGTCAGCACAGATATAACAATATGGATCATTCCATGGCAACGGCAATGCGTGCCGTAGATTGTATTTCAGGCAAGATTTCCGATAAGAAAATTATCTGGGAAGTCAATACCGAAAAGGAATACCACGAAACTAAAACACAGTAATTTTGAGGTGACGTTTTGCTAAATCAATTAAGTGTTGAAAACAAAAACGTGAATATTTCAGATGCGTTTCCTTTCCTGAAAAAACACCCCTATCTGACCTTGGGCGTGCTTTGCGTATTGGCGAATTTTGCTTTTTCGCAGGAAAGCCCTGTTCTTATGGCAAAGTGGCTTTCTCCCCTTATGTTTTGCGTTCTCGCCTTGACTTTGGTTGTTTATCTGACGAAAACAGCAAATAATTTCGTTCTTTCTCCCAGAGCGCTTATTGTGCTTATTCCGCCCTTCATTTTATCGTTTATTACAGGAAATTCCTTTAACAAAACCGAAGGTGGTATTTTCGCAGGAGCTTTATGTATTGCCGTAGGAATCCTTTTAGTCTTTCTGCTTTTGAAATTCACGGGCAGACTAACAATTCAGAACGCTTTGCTTCTCCTCTTTGTAACGGGTTTTGCCATAAGGCTTATTTACGCATTGTATACGCCTATAGCGGAAAACTCTGTCCGTCAGCATGATGTATGGCGTTTCATCGTTGGCAAAGAAGGAATAATGGAAAAGTTCAATAACAGACGCCATGCGGAATATATTGAGTATATTGCAAGATACTTGAAGCTTCCCGACGTTGACCCAAGTGGTGGACTTTCACAACTTTACCACCCGCCTTTCCATCATATCATAGCAGGGCTTTGGCTCAGGCTCAACATGGAACTTGGTGCTGATTTTAAAACCGCGGTTGAAAGTATACAGATTCTCACGGTTTTTTATTCGTCAAGTTGTAT
>JAZOCZ010000101.1:0-1540 GCA_045596755.1 Eubacteriales bacterium
CTATCTTTTCGCATTTGGCAGAAACAAGCCATTTCGGAAATTGGAATTTCCTTGCTTTCAAGAGAATTCCAAACAACGTGAATTTCATCAAGGAAGAATATAACGCCATATATACCATTAGAAATGGTTTTTAATTGCTCATAATCTGTAAAATGTATTATTTTGTTTTCAATACCTTTAATTTTCATATTTGAGCAAACAATGGCTTTCGGGTATTCTTTGCACATCTTTTGAAGAACTTGAACTGCGGAAAGGGTCTTTCCAGAACCTTGCTTACCACAGAAAACCCAAATCCCCGCGGGGTAAAAATAATCAGGGTTATCCCTTGCGAAAGCTATTTTATAACCAATCGTTTTGATAAGGTTAACAGGATTCTTTGACCCGCTTGTATATTGTTTTATAGACGTCATAGAGAAATCTTGCCTTTCTTAAATGCTGTCATTACTGCGGAGATGATTTTTCGCAAGCCCCACCACATAAACGCAAGAACAACACAAGCACCAACTAAAAGAGCAATAACAGCAAGGACAGTTGTTACACTTAATTGTTCAAATAAAGAATTTGAAATAGGGTTAATATCGGAGAAAGCTACGATATCAGAAACGATAAATTCTTCGTTAGATTCAGAAGTAAAAGTATCTTCTGTAGAATCAGAAGGAACGTTGCCATTATCATCTGTTAATGAATCATCGATAAGTTGAAAGCAAGAAGTAAAAGCATCGAAAAAGTCAGAATAAACAGATTGATTATCAAAGTAAAGATAGGTACATGAAGAATAAGGAGACTCAAGAATAGGAGTATAGTCACTATAAGAAGATACCCAAATATATAATCCAGTTTCATCGATTTTTAGGCGTTCAATAAAAGAGCCGTCATCAGTCTTACAAATAATAGAATCGGAATAATATTCACGTCCGTCAAAGTCAAACGCTAAAGGGTTAAACTGTGAAATGTCATACTTTCCGTGAAGAACATTTCTTGCGGCAAAGCATGAAAGGGAAAAGGTTAAAAGCATCAGAACTGTTAATGCTAAAGTTAATAGTTTTTTATTTTTCATAATACAAAAGGGAGGGGAAAACCCCTCCCAACCTCCTTATAATTAGATTGATATTTTGCCTTTGCGGAATGCCGTCATTACTGCGGAGATGATTTTGCGAACTCCCCACCACATAAAAGAGAGACCAACACAAGCACCGACAATAACAACAAGGACAGAAACAACTGTTTCAACGGAAATCTGACCCTGCAAGGAAGATAAAATAGTCTTGATATCTTCCGCGGTTACGGGTGTACCTGTAAGGGAAAGACGCATCATCAAAGCATTGAGAAAATTCATATTACTCCTTTCCAACTCTTAAAAGAGTTTATTTAAATTTATGAATAGGGGAGAACGTTTTAACGTTGCAACACTCCCCGAAATTCCTACTGACTAAAAGAAACCGAATTAGAATCGGGAAGAACTACAACGTCTTTTATAACGGCTTTCCCCATAAAGCCTTTAGCATAAACGAGGTCGATATAATCGCCAAGTTGTAAGTAG
>JAZOCZ010000102.1:0-6560 GCA_045596755.1 Eubacteriales bacterium
GGATTCGCTTTCCCATTTTTTGGGGCTGTCTTATTCGAAGCCACAGGATTTGATATTATACATCACAGCAAGGAATTTAATGAATTAGGAACAATAATAACACTTGCATTTATCGGTTTTATCATCTCTTTGATTTTTGCACTTGTTTCGTTTAAGACTTCCAAGGCATTTTTAGGAACAACTATTTTTTCCATCATATATTATTATAGTATTTTTATATATAATTTTTTCTTCTGAAGACGGAGCACTCATAAAAACAGGTTTTTACATAACCCTTTTATCCTCCATTGGAACAGCAATAACTTCAATAATTGGTTACAAGCAATAATTGCTTTACAAGCACAAAAATGACCGTTGCAACTCGCAACGGTCATTTTTGTTTAAAACGAATTATTCGCAGTCACAGCCACATCCGCAATCGTGACAATCGTGGTCGCCACAATCACAGCCGCATCCGCAATCTTCGAGGGATTCTACAAAGAGGTCGAAAACAGCCTGAAGTGTTTCTTCGTCATCAACTGTAACGAAAGAGCCTTCTTCGCCTTCTTCAACATATTTGAGAATAACTACGCTATCGGGTTCTTCTTCTGTTGCAAGAACAGCGTAATCTTCATCTTTGTAAGTTACGGAATCAAGGATGGTGAATTTTTCTGTTTTACCGTCCTCATCTGTAAGTTCGATAACAAAATCCTCTGCACATTCGTCATCGAGTTCTTCGTCTAATAAACCGTTTTTCATTTCTTCGCTCATTTTTTGTCTCCTTGTTGATTATTTTTATTTTAGTTTTTTTCAAGCAATTTAATATTCATTTCCATAAACTCTTTAAGCTCTTCGCTTGTGAGCTGTCTGGAAGCAACTATTGCCAACATATAGGAATGTTTTGCTATAAGCTCTGCTTCTTCCTTGTTACCCTCTGCGGAAAGTTTCTTTATCTTTTCGCAAACTGTTGAAGCGGAGTTTATAACAAGTTCTTCGTTTCCGCCCATAGCATCGGAATCAAGACCGTACATTTTCATCATTTCTGACATTCTGCGGGAGTCCTCGGTTTTCTTCATAAGAACGGGGGCTTCATTTTCGCCAAGCGATGCAACGGTTATATCCGCATCTTTCTTGCAAACGTTTTTGAAAATCAAGGCAAGTTCCTCGCTCTCTGATGCTTCGCTTATTTCGGAAAGGTCAGAGTCAACACGCATAAATTTGATTTTCTCATTTTTGCTTTCGATAAATGAAGCAAACTGTGTATCTATAACCTTATCAAAGCTATAAACGGTGATGCCCTTTTCCTCAAACAATGAAACGTAGTAACTTTGCTGTTTGGAATCGGTGTAATAATAAATTTTCTTTTCCTTGATTGATTCGTCAGCAGCCAAATCATCATCGCTCATTCCCAAAACCTCGCCCAAGGTTGAAAAGGTTTTGTCATTTCTCTGGAAAAGAACAGCGGGTTTGATTCTTGAATAGAATTTTTCGTCTCTCAAGCAGGCATACTGCATATAAGGACGGATAGACTGCCATACCTTTTCATATGATTCACGTTCAAGATTGAACATAGACGTTATTTTGTCTGCAATTTTTTTCGTTATATGGCTGCTTAATTTCTTAACGTAGGTATTATTCTGCAAATAACTTCTCGAAACGTTGAGAGGGAGTTCGGGACAATCAAGAACACCCTTTACGTTAAGGAAATAATCAGGAATAACGTCCTCGATATTATCCGCAACGAAAACAGAATTGTAGAAAAGTTTTGCTTCGGGTTTTGGAGCTTCTACACCATGTTTAACCGCGGGAAAGAAAAGCACGCCCTTGAAATTCAACGGATAATCTGCGTTTATATGGATATAGAACAAAGGAGCTTCATAATCATGGAACACCTTGCGGTAGAAGTTGTTATAATCCTCTGCCGTCAAATCCGAAGGGTTGCGTTGCCACAAAGGTTGTGTATCATTTATAAGTTCTGCTTCCTTACCGTCAACAGTGAGATAAATTTCCGCAGGCATGAAAGAACAATAACGATCAAGAATTTCTCTTATCTTTTCGCCATCGAGATAGGAAACCTCGTCATCCGCAACGTGAAGAACGATTTCCGTTCCTTTCGTTTCCTTGTTGCCCTCTTTCATGGAATATTTTCCGTCGCTATCGCATTTCCAGAAAACAGCGGGAGCGGACGTATAAGACTTGGTGTTCATTTCAACAACGTCTGCAACCATAAAAGCAGAGTAGAAACCCAAACCGAAATGACCGATAATACCGCCTGAACTTCCCTCCTCGCCTTCATATTCAGCGATGAAATCCAAAGCTCCCGAAAGAGCTATTTGGTTTATATATTTGGAAACTTCTTCCTCTGACATACCGATACCGTTATCAGAAACGGTTATCGTCTTTTTCTCCTTGTCAACGGAAATGTCAATTCTATACGGTGTCCCGTCATCCTCTGCATTAGAGAGAGAAACAAGTCTTTTATGCTTTGTTATGGCATCGCAAGCGTTGGATGCCAATTCTCTTATAAAAATATCCTTATCGGAATAAAGCCATTTTTTTATTACGGGAAATATATGCTCCGTTTGAACGGAAATTCCGCCTTTTTCTGCCATTTTTTGTACCTCTTTTGAATTATCCATTTAGTTGAAAATAACCCTGACTCGTCCGATGACAAATCAAGGTTTTCTGGTGGAGCATACGGGACTCGAACCCGTGACCCCAACACTGCCAGTGTTGTGCGCTCCCAACTGCGCTAATGCCCCGTGACTTAACGGATAATATTATATCACAGCACTGTTTGTTTGTCAATAGTTTTTTGAAAATATTGTTTTTTATTGGGAGAAATACGGCTTAAACATAATTATTAAAGTGAAAATTTTTATATAATTAACTCTACCATTCAACAGTTTTTGAAATATACTTGATTTTTCAAACGCAAAACTGTATAATATACATACGTTCAAATGGAGGTATTATAAAATGAAAAAAATAACGTCACTTATACTTTCTCTTCTCATGGTTATTTCCGCTTTTGGTCTTACTTCATGTGGGAATAATTCTTTAAAAGATACCATTGACGAATTCAAAACATGGGAAACGGAAGCGGATGAGAATGGTGCTTCTATCCGCTGGGAATTCACGTCAAAAACCGTTAAATACGTAAACGTTTACGAAGGCGAGGACACCCTCTCACAGACTTTTAATCTGACTATTGACGGTAACAATCTCATTTTCCAAAGCGATTATGCAACATTGACCTTTGGCGTAACTGTCGAAAGAGATAAAATGACGGTTAAAACGGAAACAGGGAATACTCTTATTTTCAAAAAGAAATAACCATTAGCACATTTACTAAAAAAATTGAGTTTTTCAGTACAAACCGAAAGATTACTTAATCATTCCTGTTTAAGTATTACTTACTAATTTTAACGCGAAATTTTGGCTGTCGCAACGCGACAGCCATTTCTTGTAAATTTCGCCATATAGAGTAACTTGAAAACAAGTATTTTCAACTGAATTTCGTTTTATTCCTTATTTTTCTCAAACCTTTTTATCCATAAAAAGCAAAGAACGAAAGCAACCGCTGACAAAACACTCCAAGCGAGAATAACGTTTCTCCATCCTGAATTCACAGCCAATACTGCAACGCCGTATGCGGAAATTGCAGAGCCTGCGTAAACTGAAGAATTGAGTATTCCAGACATAGTTGAACTTTTTCCATATTTCGCAAACCGTTTGGGCACGTTACAAACAAGCATAAGGTTAACACCATGAACGCAAACCGTAATAATTGCCATCATAGCAACGTCTAAAGCAGGCAATTTCGAGAATCCAAAATATAAAACCAAACAGGACATCAATGCGATAGCAAGGTATAAGGAAGCGGTTTTCAACTCGTTCCCTATTTTATCCCCGATAAAGTTTAAAACGTCAAGGAATATAGCACAACACATAGGGATTACTGCTCCTGTAAGTATTGACAAAAAAGAACCTATACTGTAAATTTCGTTTATGTAGGTTGGCATCCAGGTTGATATTCCGTCACGCATAAAGCCTGCCACGAGGGTTGTCAAAATGATAGGAATAAAGCCTATTGCCAAAAGTTTACCACAATTAAATTTTTCTTTTTTCAATACATGTGACGGTCCTTTCAATTCAAAAGATTCTTTTGTTTCAAATGGTGTTTCTTTTTTTAAAGAACATGATACTATGTTTTTCGTTTTCCAAAGCCAAAATAACAAAAAAATCATCGCCCCAGCCCCTGAAAACGCAAACACCCAACGCCAATCGAGGAACGATATAACTACAGGGGAAAGCAAATAAATGAGAACTGTAGCCATATATGATGCCTGAGTTACTCTCACCACTATTACAGAGAATTCCTTTTCACTGAAATTTTCGATAATCAATCTTACAAGTGGCGGCCATATCAGCGATTGAAACGCCCCATTTAAACACCATATTACGTTCATAAAATATATATTTGGAAAAATCCATATGAGTATATTAACCAAAGAACTGCCAAATAGACCTGTAAAAATAATTTTTTCAGGTTTTATTTTATCACCGAATATTCCACTTATGATCTGAAAAGCACCGTAGGAAATAAAGCTTCCCATTATTGCCATTCCCGCAAGGGATTTAGAAACGTCCATATCTTCTATTATTTCCGTAAGTACAGCGGGATAGTTCTGTCTGGCAAGATAACTGAAAAAATAAATTGCGCAGCAAAGTATTTTCAATTTATTATTCGTTTTTGCCGTTTCATTTTTAGTCATTCTATTGTCCTTGTCTACCATAAATAAACGGTATTCTTTATGTTTTCTGCAAAAATTGAGGCTGTAAAACAGCCTCAATTTATTTTTATTCGCTTAAATCAACGTTTCTCGTCTTTTGAACTGTATCCACAAACTTTACATTTACCAAATACTCCTAATTTACCCGCACAACGATCGCAAAGTTTGTTTGATCTTCTTCGAAGAATTTCAGAGTTATAATAAGGTGTCCCTTTGAGGGCGGTAAACAACTCAACAGGTAAAACATCGCCCTGAGACTGTGCAGGATTTGTCAGGTCAAGGAGAACAACGGAAGTTGTCACTCCATCGCCTTCGGGCGGATTCACATATATAAGTTTTCTGCAGTTGAAGAAAACCTGTCTGCCAACCTTTATTGAAGGGTCGAAAGTTATAGAAGCAAGCGCTATACAGCCATAAAACGCTTTATCGCATATTTTTTTAACAGATGTGGGAATAACAATCTGCAAAAGTTTTTCGCATCTGTCAAAACACTGAATAGGTATTTCTGTAAGTTTTCCAGGTAAATCAATACCCGAAATTCCCGATTCCTTAAAGCAAGCCGTTTGCATTTCCTCAACACTTGAAGGAACGTTTATTTCAGAAAGGGATTTACAACCATAGAAAGCATTGGTTTCGATTCTGACAATCCCATCAGGTAAAACAACTTTCTGAAGGTTATCGCAAAGTTCAAAAAGCGAAGCACTGATTACTGTTATTCCAACGGGTATAATAACCTCTTTAAGAGAAGAACATCCTTTGAAAACGCCTCTTTCAAGTTGCTTTATACTTGAAGAAAGTTTTATGCTTTTTAAGGAAGAACAACCTCTGAATGCTTCATCGCTTATGTATTCAACGTTGTTTCCAAGTTCACATTCTTCAAGTGAAATACAATCAAAAAAAGCATTTTTGCCGATGAATTTAACCCCGGACAAGCCAACGACTCTTTTCAGATCCTTGCTCTGAAAAAACGCTTCTCTCTCAATGGTTTCAACGTTATCCGTCAAAATAACGGTCTGAACTCCCTTGTTACCTGTGAAAACACGGTTTCCAATGGAAGTGACTGCGTCGGGAATAATAACTTCGGAATATCTTCCCGTGTATCTTTTGAGAACACCGTTCTCGACTTCCATATGTTTCCAGACTTTAAGTTTGTTGAAAATTTCAAATGCTTCAGCATCTGTCGGCGACTTGTCGAGAATTTTATCGTATACTTTTTCAGCGTTTTCCCAATCACAAAGTTTCAGATATTTTTTGCCCAAAAATTGAAGTTCTTCCAAAGTTTCCGCAGCGGGAGGCGTTGTCACAACGTTCACCGTTACACCGCCATGAATATTCTGAGTTTGTATTTTTTCACGAAGTCTTTCAACGGAATATGATATTCCGCAAACGGAACAAGTTGCATTCTGTCCGCCCGAGTTCATAACAAGGTTTCCCGAGCAAATATCACAAAGTAATGTAGCCATAATGTTTCAAACCGCAAAAGCGGTTTCCTCCTATAAAGGAATTTTTTGTTGTACTTTTAAAATAAAGAATATTACTGCCAATCGCAGTATGGAAGAAGCTCAAATCTCATACTTCCGCATTCTGCGACTTCTGAGAAATAGAACCATTCGTTTTGAGAAATTTCAACCATATATCTGAATTTCACTTCTCTGTTTTCCAGAATTCTTTCTTCCAACCCCTCCTCAGAGCTAACTTCCTCACCGTCCAAATTCGTAGGGTTCAACGTTTTAAGCAATGTTTCTACATCGAATGAAATAGCTTTCTGTATACCTTTTATGACAA
>JAZOCZ010000103.1:0-15273 GCA_045596755.1 Eubacteriales bacterium
TCGGAATGCGGAATTCGGAATTCGGAATTCGGAATAAAAATCATAATTTCAAGGAAAAACCCTCAAATTTATAATTCTATTCAAAATTCGGAATGAAAAAATTTCTCGATTTCAAGGGATAACCTTTAGAATCAGTTTTTAAAATTATTCCGCATTACGAATTCCGAATTACGCATTGTGCGTGACACGTCCCCGTGCACAGATATTCCTTTATAATACCTAATTTTCCTTATATGTTATTTACTATATTACCGATTGTATTGTACAATGAAATGGCATAAAATGTTTTACAAATTTATGAACTAACCGTAAATTTAATATGAATCAAAAACAGGAGGTAATAGTTGTAATTAAAATTGCAGTTTCAGTTTATTTATCGCTTATTTATAAAGTTTTTTTCGCTCTTGACACCTTTTGAATTAGATGGTATAATTTTAAGGCAAGAGGCAAGAGGCAAGAGGCAAGAGGCAGGTGTGCTTCGCCAAGGCAAGAGGCAAGAGGCAAGAGGCAGGCGTGCTTCGCCAAGGTAAGAGGCAGGAGCCAAGAGGCAAGAGGCAAGAGGCAAGAGGCATGAGGCAGGAGGAAAAGTAAAATGGAAAGTTACAAAGATTTAATCGTATGGCGTAAATCGATGATTCTTGCAAAGGAAATATACAACTTAACAAAACGCTTACCGCATGAAGAAAAATATGTCTTATCCGACCAAATGAGACGTGCTGCCATATCAATTCCATCAAACATTGCCGAAGGATACGGAAGAAATTCCACGAAGGAATACGTCAGATTTTTAAATATAGCAAGAGGGTCAGAGTTTGAACTGGAAACCCAAATACACCTTTGCGTAATGCTGGATTATTTTAACGAAAACGACGTATACGATATTTTAAACACAATATCAGAAATCAATAAAATGCTTAATTCTTTGATGAAAAAACTTCAACCACATAATGAATAGCTTTAAAATTGCACACGCAGGACAGGGAGACGGTTCTCAATCCTACTGCGTAGGACAGAGAAGCAGGTCTTCGACCCCGTCCCCGTGTCCCGCTCTCCTGCCTCTTGCCTCTTGCCTACTGCCTTGCGAAGCCTCCTGCCTCCTGCCTTGCGAAGCCTCTTGCCTCCTGCCTCCTGCCTCTTGCCTCCTGCCTCCTGCCTTGCGAAGCCTCTTGCCTCCTGCCTCCTGCCTCTTGCCTCCTGCCTCTTGCCTCTTGCCTCCTGCCTTGCGAAGCCTCTTGCCTAATGCCCATTACCTACTGTCTATGACGCAATGGAGAAAATACAAAAGGATACATTTATGATTTACGAAATAAAACTTTTTGATGAAGTTGTTTTGCGGTTTTCCGCAGACGACGGAGCAGAAAATAATATAAAAGTTCTTTGGGTTCATGAAGATAAAACCAAGCTTCCCCTTGATTTATCGGGCGAAAGTGAGGCTGACGTTTGGAGTTGGCTTCGTCATCGTACAATTCCACGAAACAGAGCTTACGTTGATTCTCTCTTGACGGCTTTGGGGTTGAGTCCCAACAGGCATATGGACATAATCAAAATTTCGAAAGGCTTGTCCTTAAACGACTGTTATTGGGTGGTAGAAGAAGGTTTTGAAGGAACGTTTGACAAATATAATCTGTATGATAATCGCTTTAGCAGAGTGCTTGGTTTGATTGCATTTACGGGTTATGGAAGTGATATTCTTTCAGGAATGACGTCAAGCCCTGAATTTACTACCAATGGGATACTTCCTAAATGTTGGCGCAGGGAAAATGGAATAAAGCTCTATAAAGGCGGGACGGAAGGCGCTTCCAACACAGGAAACGAGCCGTATTCGGAGTTTTATGCGTATCAGATAGGCGTTGAACTTGGTGTGAACGTTATTCCATATACTTTAAGCAAATGGAAAGGAAGGCTTTGCTCTGTTTGCGATATATTTACCAGCAAAGAATTATCCTACGTTCCTATCGGGAGAATCGTCAAAAGCGGTGGATTAAAAGCTGTCAGGGAATTTTATGAATCATTGGGAGAAGAATTTACAAAAGCATTGAACGATATGATTTTATTTGATGCGGTTATATTCAACACCGACAGACATTATGGTAATTTTGGTCTGCTTGTAGACAGTAAAACAAATAAAATTGTAGCTCCCGCTCCGCTGTTTGACCATGGGAACGCTCTTTTCAGCCTTGCAGGACGGGATGCTTTGGATAGTGATAACGGAATGAAACGCTATGCAGCCGTTTTGCTTCCATGCGTTTATGATAGCTTCGTTGAAGAAGCGAAAAAGAATCTTACCCATGACCAAAAAATAATGCTTAGAAAATTACTCGATTTTAAATTTAAAAAGCACAGTAGATACAATCTGCCTGAAAATCGTCTTTCTCTGATCGAGAATAGGATTCACGATAGGGTGAGGGAGATTATTGGTTAAAGGCAAGAGGCAAGAGTCAGTAGGCAAGAGTGGTGGGAAATTTTTCTCACAGCGTTCGAAAAGCAATTTTATTGTACCGCGTTATACAAATTCAAAGGAGAAAAAAGCGGGACACGGGGACGGGGTCTAAGACCTGCTTCTCTGTCCTACGCAGTAGGATTGAGAACCGTCCCCTGTGCCGCCCACAATATAATTATTAAGGAGAAAAAAGATGTACAAATACAAAACAAGGGGCGTTTGTGCCTCATACATACAGTTTGAGCTTACCCAGGACAAAAGAGTAAAGAACGTTTCTTTTTACGGTGGATGTAACGGAAACCTCAAAGCTATTTCAAAGCTTGTTGAAGGAATGAAAGCAGAAGATGTTATCAGAATTTTAAAGGGGAATACCTGTGGATTCAAGTCCACGTCCTGTGCCGACCAGCTTGCATTGGCGATTGAGGAAGCAATTTGCAACGCTTAGCGTTGCAAATAAGGCAAGAGGGATTAGGCAAGAGGCAGGAGTAAAAAGTTCAATCCGAGGCTTTAATACCTTGAATTGAACTTTTTTGTTTATTGCTGTCTAATTTTTAGTTTTTTAGGTTCTTTTATCTGTCCACTTTTCAGGGACGCCACTAAAATCACTAAAATACACGTGTCCATATTTATGGGTACAGTTTAATTTTTTACTCTTGCCTCCTGCCTCTTGCCTTGGCGTCAGCCTATTGCCTTGGCGAAGCCTTCCGCCAAAAGCTCTGCGGCGTTTTTTGCTTCCGCCTGTGTATTTCCTGCTGTTCCGATTTTGACGGTTATGAATCCATTTGAAGCATACTGACCGTAACCCGATGGGTTGAGAGTAACGCCACGGGAAAGTTTTTTTGAAATTCGTGATAAATTTTCAGAAATTTTTAAAGACAGAGCGAGATTTTCTTTCCAGAACGGAAAATCCGCTCCGTTTTCATCGCTTCCTGATATAAAAGCGATTTGTGCGGTTTTACCTTTTTTTGTATTTGTTACAGTTTTTACGCAGTTTCCTTTTTGATTGAAAAGAGAATCTCTTTGTATGTCAACGACGTATTTTATTGAAGGGTATTTATTAAGATGTTCTCTGACCGCATTAACTGACAAATTGTAAGCACCGCTGTAGCTTATTTTATCAAACAGTGTTTTGTCGTGAATGGTTTTTATCCCCATTTCCTCCAAGGTTTCTGCAAATGCTTTGCCGGCACATATAACGTTTTCTTTCTCATTTTCGCTTTTCAACGTGGACGTGGGGGTTATAAATCCTTCCTTGTTGTAGCTTTGCGTTCCGTACGTATGTATTATCAAGACAAGAGGAGCATTTTTGTCAAAATCCGTTTTTGTGAATTTTAGACTTTTTTCATTTACTTTATATTTTGTGTTATTTATAAAGCTATTCATTGGAAGCTCTGCCTGAACAATGGCTGAGGCATTATCGGGTAGAATTATTTCTTCATCCTCTGATTGATTCTGGAAAACGTCCTCTGGTAAATCTGTGTTTTCGCTCGCTTCGTTCTGAACAGATGAAGGCAAAAATCCGATTATCATCGGGACTAAAGCGAGGACAGCCAAAGCCCATAGGCAAAGATAAAGTCTTTCTTTTTTTTGTCTCACGGAAACATCCTCCTTTTGTGAAAGCTCCTTTTTTATATATTTTCATTCATTATATATTATATTTGTGGAAAATAAAAATATATCTATTTACGAAAATCTATTGCAAAATAAGTTTTTTTATGATAGAATGGATAACTGTATTGGAGTAATATCCAGTAAAAAAATAAAGAAGGTTGGTGGAATCTTAAATGGACGACGGTAGTCCTGCAGGGCAGACTATTATGGCTCTTGTGGCAAGTAACAATATGGTAAACAGTGATTTACTGACGTATTTGCTTGCATTTTTTGTTTTATTGGTGTTCAGTGCTTTTTTCTCGGGTGTTGAAACGGCTCTTTCCGTTGTTAACAAAATAAGAATGATGTCTTATGCTGACGATGGAAAAAAGAGTGCGAAACGAGTTTTGTACATTCTGGAAAATTATGACGATGCGCTTACTACCATACTTATTGGAAATAATATCGTTAATATCTCCATGGCAACAATATCAACGTTGCTTGCGGGTGTTATACACGGTATGAACGTATCTGTTGCAACGCTTTTGACCGCGGTTTGTATATTTTTCTTCGGTGAAATGATTCCGAAATGCTTTGCGAAGGATTGTAACGAAAAATGGGCACTTTTTGCTTCTGCTCCAATAGTTATTCTTATGAAAGCATTCAAACCGTTGGTGTTTATTTTTGGTAAACTTTCAAGTGTTATCAAAAAACCTTTCAGCAAAATTTCCGACGATACGCCTACGGTTACTGAAGATGAGATATACGATATCGTTGACAGCTACGTTGAAGAAAGCGTAGAAGAAGACGAAGAAATGGCACAACTCTTTTCTTCTGCTCTTGAATTTTCCGATTTGCTTTCAGGCGAAATAGTCACCCCTTGGGAACAGGTTGATACCCTTTATATGTACGATAGTCTTGAAGAAACTGTATACAAAGCCAAATCCTCGGGATATTCCCGATTCCCCGTTGTTGGAAAAAACGGAAACGTTTTAGGCGTTGTTCAGATTCGAAAACTTCTTAAAAGATACATAGAAACGGGTGGAGAGGGCATGACTTTAAGAAGCGTTATGGATAAACCCCATTTTGTATCGGATAAAGTTCCTCTCGATGAATTGCTCTCGGAATTAAGTATGAAAAAAATAACTCTTGCCGTTGTAAGAAACTCGGAAAAAAAGATTTTGGGTATCCTTACGGTTGAGGATATTCTCGAAGAGCTTGTCGGTGAAATATACGACGAAGAGGATGCGAGAGGCGGTGAAGCGGGATGATTATTAACGTTTTGCTTGTAGCACTGCTTGTAATACTTTCAGCATTTTTTGCATCCTCGGAGATGTCCTTTGCATCTTCCAACAAGTTGAGAATAAAACAGCGTTTTGAGTCGTCGCCTACCTTGCTTGTAAGATGGACAAAGAAAATGACGGACGATTTTGAAGACGTTCTCTCTACGATTCTTGTTTGCAATAATCTTGTAAGCACAGCCGCATCATCCGTTGCAGCGGTTATAGTTATTGAACTTTTGGGCGAAAGTTTCGCATGGGTTGCAACGGTTGTTATGACGATTATATTGCTTATATTCGGTGAGATCGCTCCCAAAATCATAGCCAAGGCATTGGCTGACAAAGCGGTTTATTACTATGCGTTCCCAATGCGGATTCTTTGCTATATATTCTTCCCGCTCAACAAGGTTGTTGTTTTCGTTGTCGATTTGATCTCAAATCTTTGGAAAAACGTTAAAATCTCAACCGAGGCTATGACGGAAGACGATCTTGAAAGCATGATTGAACTTGCAGAAAGCGAAGGCGTTATTGAAGAAGACAGAAGCGACCTTCTGCAAAACGCTCTTAACTTTGACGAAGTTCTCGCTTATCAGATAATAACACCAAGAGTTGATATGCTGTATCTTGATATTGACGATGATTACAGCGATATTCTTGAGACCATAACGGAATCAAAATTTTCCCGTATACCTTTTTACGAAGGTACGGTAGATAATATAATAGGAATACTTCATCTTAACCGTTTCTATAAGGCTCTCGTTTCCATTGGCGAAGAACAGAGGGTGAATATAAGAAGTATTCTCATGGAGCCCGTTTTCGTTCATAAAACAATGCCGCTCCCTCAGGTGCTTTCCAAAATGAAAGAGGAAAAATCCCATATGGTTATAGTTACTGACGAATATGGCGGAACTATGGGTATTCTGACTATGGAAGACGTACTCGAACAGATAGTCGGAGAAATATGGGACGAATCTGACGAGGTTGAAGTTGAGGTTACGGAAATAAGCGACACCGAATACGACATAAGCGGTGATATGCGTATTTTTGACTTCTTCGACTTGTTTGACCTGGAGGATGCGGATTTCGAAGACGACAACGCAACCGTTGGCGGTTGGATAACGGATATGCTTGAAGGCGAGGTTGAAGAAGGTTCAGTTTTGAATTTTGAAAATCTTACAATCAAGATAACCGAAATGTCATCCCGCAGAATAGAACGTATACACGTTCTCGTCGGTGAAGCAGAAAAAGAGGAAGAAGATTTATTCTGAAAAAACAGAGGTAATTGAATTGACAGAGCGTCTATTTGAAACACAAGGCCACAAGTCTCTTTTTTACGCCAAGGTTCTGGAATGTGAAAAAGAGAAAAACATATATAAAATAGTTCTTGACAAAACGGCATTTTTCCCCGAAGGCGGTGGACAAAAAGGTGACGTTGGGTATATAGCACTTGGAAACGTTGGAAAAGAAAACTTTTTCAGTCTTGCCACGGAAGAAAACGGAGAAGAAAAAACCGTTCTTGCAAGCGGTGTTGTTGCCGTTTCCGATACGCAGGAGAAAAACGGGAGTATTTACCACTTTTGTGATTCACCCCTTGAAATAGGTGCAGATATTACAGGTCTTGTTGATTTTGATATCCGTTTTCCAAGGATGCAGAATCATACGGGGGAGCATATCGTATCAGGGATAATCAACCGTTATTTCGGCTTTGACAACGTGGGCTTCCACATGGGAAGCGAAGACGTTACCCTTGATATAAACGGCTGTTTAAGCAAAGAACAACTGGATTTCGTTGAAATGGAAGCTAATAAGGCTGTTTGTGCAAACGTTCCCGTTATTGCGGAGGTATTCTCGGGAGAAATTCTTTCTTCCATGCAATACAGAAGTAAACTTGATTTAACGGAAAACGTTCGTATAGTCACCGTTGAAGGATACGATAAGTGCGCCTGCTGTGCCCCTCACGTATCACGAACGGGTGAAATTGGCATAATAAAACTTACAGGGTTTATGAATTATAAGCAAGGGATAAGAATTCATATGCTTTGCGGATTTGACGCCATAAAGGATTATGAATCAAAACTTTCACAGGTAAAGGCATCTTCCGCTTTGCTTTCCGCAAAGCCAAACGAACTGTCCCAAGGTATAGAACGGCTTTTGGAGGAAAATAAAAAGGAAAAGCAAGAAAGTAACGCTTTGAAAAACGTTATTGCTTCTCTTATTCTTGAAAAAGCGAAAGAAAGCGGTAAAAAATGTATATTTACCGAAATAAACGACCCTGTTTTCCTTCGTTATCTTGCATCGGGCGGCACTGAATTATTTGGAGTTTGCGGTGTTTTCTGTCAGGTTTCCGACGGAAATTACAGATACGTTGCCGTCGGCAAAAATCGTGACATGAGAGCCTTTGCAAAAGAGATGAATTCTGTTCTTAACGGCAGGGGCGGTGGTGACTCTGAACTTGTGCAAGGAAGCGTCAAGGCTTACATGGGTGATATAGAATCCTTTTTTCAAAACGTTGTATAATTTAAAGTTTTTTTAAAAAGACGGAGCTGATATGAAAAGATTATTTGTTTTATTTTTGGCATTTTCAATGATGCTTTCATTTGCTTCATGCAGTGAAGAAACTGATAATGACCATTCTTCAATGAATGAGGTTTCTTCCGACGTTTCTTCTGACGTTTCTTCCGACGTTTCTTCCGACATGTCTTTCGAAATACAGAGCTTTCCAAAAGAAAAAGTAACTCACGATGCTTTGGCTGACGGTGATTATTATCTCAGGGTTCAAACCGTAAGTGAGGATAAAACTTGCATCCGTGAAATAGCTTCCAAGGGTGTTGACGCTTATTCGTCCATAAGAGAGGCTGACGGATTCGAATGGTATTACAGCAACGGCAATGCTACGTTCGTGTTTGACGATGAAGAAAAAACATACGAAATTTATTCTTTCAAATCTCTTTCTATTGACCTTTTCGCAGGCGAAAAAGAGAGTGAGGGTGAATGTGTATTTTTTGACGTTGCATGCTCCTATGTTAAGTATAAACTGGATGAGAAAATTTCACTTCTGCATATATATAGAAAGTCAGATGGTTCATGGGTAGGATTCCAGTATATGTACGGTGATGAAAAAGCGGAAGCAAATATTGTTCTTGAGGCATCCGATAATTATCCTTCCCACGTGGTATTTTCAATCCCTGATGATTACGAATATTATTTTGAAAAAGGCGATAACGAAGCATCTATGGATTGGAGCTGACGATTTTCGTATAAAAATGAAAATCACGTTCATACTAAACGTAGCGATAGCAAAAGAGAGTTGAACCTATAACGTTTTTTGACGGAATTTTTGCTTATCTCTCTTTAGTTATATCCAGAATACAAATTAAAGAGGAACGGTATGAACAGAATTTTTAAGACAGCGATACTTTGTGTTGTGCTTTGCATGATTTCGCTTTTATTCGTTTCTTGCGGCGGCAAGGGTGATGGAGATACGTCGGGAAATGCTCAAAACGGCGTTATAAGCCGTGACGACGGTTCAAAAGGCGGAGCGGTTTCTGAGATGATATCCATGGGTGGAGAAGTTGTTTCCAAAGTTGAAGACGCGGTTTCTGATATAATGTCTGATATTTTGCCCGATAACTCCGATAATTCAGAAGAATCTGCAAGCGATGAAAGTCCTTCCGACGTTTCTTTCGTTTCAGAAGGCGAAGTCAGCAACGTTTAACGCATAACGGGGGGGATATCCCCCCGATACAAATACATTAAACGAGAGGTACATATGAAAAAAATCAAAAGAATAGCATTTCTTTTAGCTATGCTTATGTTGCTCCCCGTGGTTGCTTCATGCGGCTCTGATCAGACTTCATCGGATGTCTCAGGTGATTATTCCGAAGAAAATTCTGTGGCTGAATCAGAAGCAAATTCTGAAGATTCATCTTCTGAAATATTTGAGAAGCCAGACGGTAATTTAAAAACCGAAATAGCATCGTCTGAAAAAGATAAAAAAGCTGAAGGTAAAAACGTTATTATGGTTCAGCTGAACTCTGTTTCAAACATTATCATGAGAGCTGATTCGGGTAACGTTACTCCTTTTTTGAATTCCCTTAAAGAAGAAGGCGTTTATTTCAGCAACTTCTTCAATCAGGCATCCGATAGAGAGGACGTTGAATATTCCGCGCTGAACTCGCTCCTTTCTCCCGTATCCTTCTCGATTTCGTCTGTTAATTCAAAGTTGAATACTCTTGCTGACGTTTTCAAAAAGTCGGGATATACCGCATCCGCTTTCACGGGTGTTGATGAAAAATATTTCTCCCGCGACAAACTTTTAGATAGATACGGCTTCGAAAACGTTTCGATAAAAGGCGTATCCGATGCTGAAATTTACGAAGAAGCGTTGACGAAAATCAAAGCAGGAAGCGAAAAAGGCTTTTATTTTATTTCAAACGTGGATTCCTGCTATCCATATATTTCTACAGCCAAAAATGAAATAAACGTAAGCGGTGCTTCTTATCTTACTTCCTATGCAAATGCATCCGCAAAGGCTGATTCGGCATTGAAAGGATTTATTGAAAATCTTAAATCCGAAGGACTTTATGAAAAATCAATCATAGTCGTTTACGGTTCTTCTCCAGTTTTTGATTACACCTATGAGGAAATCGAGAAAAAATGCGGAACGTTCCTTGAGGACGGAATAGACACCGCAAAGGCTCATAACGTTCCTATGTTCATTTTGGGACTTGATAACGCTGAAATCAAAGATTTTGCAACCGTTTATGATATTTACCCAACTGTTGTTGCTCTCACAGGTGCAGACTCCAAAGGCGTTCTTGTGTATGGAGAAAACCTTTTCGCAGAGGCTGACAGAAGCGAAAAAATATTTCCTATTCAGGATAATCTTTGCAGAGGTTCTTACATAACCGATAAAGTAACTTATTTAAGATACAGCAAAAACTCAGCAAAATGTTTTGACCGTGTAACTGGCGAAGAATATAATGCTGCGGATTACAAATCAAATGATACATTGGCAAAACGAATTGCAAACGAAAGCGAATATGCCTTAAAAACCAATTATTTTGGCGTTTACGCCAACGAAGGCGAGGATGTAGCGTTGAAAAAGATGTATGACGATCTCCCATCAGTCGGAAAACTTGTTCTTATGAAGGAAACTTCAAATGAAGATGCTCCAAAACCGAAAACTGCTCTTATGTCATACAGCACACAGTTCTATTATGCTTATGACGTTGCAAACGGTCTTTACGGGCTTAAAGTGTCGGGTAGGAGCATAATTCTCGACAAGGGACAAAAGGAAGGTACATATATATCTCCCATTATTGATGCAGGCGAATTCGAAGTTCTCTACACAGGCTGGGATATTGCTTACAATGGCGGTTCTGCGGAAATTTACGTTTCCGTTGCCGACGAAAGCGGTGCTGAATCCAGTTGGATTCAGGTTGCAAAGGTTTCAAAGAACGTTCTCAACTGCATACCTTATGAAGATGATATGGTTAGTGTAAATTCTTCAAGAATTTATATGAAGAACGGTAAATCAAGCGGAAAAGTAAGAATCAAAATAAAGCTCTTTGCTTCCGAAAACGGTGAATCACCTGCTCTTGAATATTTTACATTCACAACAGATTCCGTTCAGGTATTTGATTCAAACGAAGCAGATGACATTGAAACTGAAAAAGCGGAATACAAAGTGGCTCACGTTCAGGCTATGCCCGTAAAACAGTCGGGTGCTGCTGCGGTTGCTTGTCTCGTTTCTTCAATTACGGGTAAAAAACCTAACATTACCGGTACTTCTGCGGGTATTTACGATCAGGCCTCCGATTCCTATAATAATCTTGCGGCTATCTGCGAATATATCCATTCCATGAAAATCGATGCCTTTATCGATATTCTTAACTCTGACGGCGTAACCCGTGTTCTTGACAAGAAACAGCAGATTCTCTGCTATATGGATGATACAAAATCCTTTGCTATAATCTACGGATTTGAAACAAAGAATGATGATATAATTTATTATGTGTACGATATTGTAACGGGTAAGGATTCCAGAATTTCTGACTCCGATTTCGAAAAGAAATGGAACGGTGTTGCGGTTGTTATGAACACATACGTTGAAAACGTCGAGCCTATTACAACTGCTGATGGCAAATCAACAATTATTCCCGCAGGTGCTCATGACAGACCTGGCGTAATTGCTGAAAAACAACGTATTGTTATACATAATACGGGTAACTACAATCCTGGTTCTGGTGCATATAACCATGCACTTTATAAGTTGAATAACCCTGCTACGAGTACGTCATGGCATTTCAGCGTAGACAGCAAGGAGATTTATCAGCATCTTCCTACTAATGAAAGTGCATTCCATGCAAGTGACGGGGGAGAGGGTCTTGGGAATAAATACGGTATAGGTATTGAAATCTGTGTAAACGGTTTCAAGGCATCCGATGGACACGGTACACTCGCTTCCGATTACAGTGGAGAGGCTTACGAGGCTTGGGAAAAACAGTTCCTTATGGCTATTGAAAATGCTGCCCAACTTACTGCACAGCTTCTTGTGGAATATAATCTCACTCCCGATTGTATCGTACAGCATTACGATATGGCTCCCGACAAGAAAAATTGTCCTATGCAGATGAGATGGTCTTCTGCTAAACAGTCTTTCACTCATGAAGGTGACCTTTGGATAGAGTTTATGGTTATGGTAGAACTTCGCTATAACAGACTTCTTGCAACGGGTGATAAATTTGATACTGTAAACGTTGAATAAGCGAAATTTTTGGAGGAAAATAAATTGAAAAAATTATTTTTAAGCAGCGATATAGAAGGAACCTGCGGTATTGCACATTGGCAGGAAACAAATACAAACAACGAGTATTCTCCTTATTTTCTCAAACAGATGTCAAACGAGGTTAACGCCGCTTGCAAAGGTGCGTTGGATGCAGGATATTCTGAAATTGTTGTCAAAGATGCTCATGACAGCGCAAGAAATATTTATCCAGATATGCTTCCAAAAGAAGTTCGTATCCTGAGGAACTGGACGAAACATCCTTTCTCTATGATGGCGGGCATCGATAATACCTTCACAGCCGCAGGATTTACGGGTTATCACAGTGCCGCAAGTACAAACGGCAACCCTCTTGCTCATACCATGAACCTTTCTGTTGACAAGGTAACTATAAACGGTATTGTCGCAAGCGAATTTGTTATGAATGCATTTACAGCCGCATACATGGGTGTCCCTGCGGTTTTCCTTGCGGGTGATAAACAACTTTGTGAAAGTGCAAAAGCACTTATTCCAAATATTACAACTGTTGCAGTTTCCGAGGGAATAGGAGGAGGTTCTCTTTCCTTACATCCCGAAAAGGCTTGTGAGCTCATAAGAAAGAAAATGGCTGAAGCCTTGGAGGGTGACGTTTCAAAATGCCTTTTGAAACTTCCCGAATCCTTTGAGGTTGTTTGCCAGCATAGAGAACATGAGAAAACTTACAGAGCTTCTTTCTATCCAGGCGTGAAAAATATTGATGCAACGACCAATCTTTTCGAATCAAGAGACTATCTTGAAGTTCTCAAATTCTTTATGTTTACCCTTTAATAAAAAATGGCTGAAAACGGCGGTAACGCCGTTTTCAGTTCATTTGGAAAAAATACGTGATTTGAAAATCGGGGAATTATGATTTTAATTATTGCAGAAAAGCCAAGCCTTGGCAGAAATATTGCCGCAGCCATCGGAAGCATGATGGGGAATATGAATAAACGTCAGGGGTATTTCGAGAATCAGAAATACATAGTAACCTGGGCGTTCGGACATTTGTTTTCTTTGGCAGATATTGAATATTATTCTCCGTCGGAATCGGGAAGGTGGTCAATGGATAATATCCCTTGCTTCCCCGAGAATTTCCATTTTTCGTTGAAAAGTAAAAACGGAGTTGTTGATGAGGGCGTTGCGAAGCAGTTTGAGCTTATTAAAAACCTTGCAAACAGAGATGACGTTGATACAATAGTCAATGCAGGAGACGCGGACCGAGAGGGCGAAATTATAATTCGTATCTGCGTTGAAAAAGCCATAAGCGGTGGAAATAAAAAGCTTATGCGCCTTTGGATGCCTGACCAGACACCTGAAACCATAAGTGCATCCCTTGATTCTCTTAAACCTGAATCTGAATATGACAATCTTGCAAACGAAGGCTTTGCAAGAACTTATATAGATTGGCTTTACGGAGTGAATCTGACGAGATACGCAACGTTGAGGACGGGAACGCTACTTCGCGTTGGCAGAGTTATAGTACCCGTTGTAAAAGCCATATACGATAGAGATATGGCTATCCGTAATTTCGTTAAGGACAAGTATTACGTTATAGCATCCAAGGAAAAAACGAAAGATACGGAAGTCGAACTGGTAAGTAAAACAAAATTTAAAAAAGAAGAATATTCCCTTGCGGAACAACTCGGTAAAAAATACAACGAAGCAGGCGCGGTTGTAACCGACGTTAAACGTAAAAAGGATAAGATACAAGCGGGTAAACTATATTCTCTTTCGAAATTGCAGAATTATTTGGGTAAAAAATATAAAATGCCCATGGAAGAAAGTCTTGCCATATTGCAAAAGCTTTATGAGTCGGGTTATATAACATATCCGAGAACTAACTCCGAATATCTTGCAACGACGGAGAAGGATAAAATAAAAAAGATTCTTTCAAACGTTAAATCTTTGGGATATCCAGTTGAGTTCAAGGAAGCAAAAACCATATTTGACGATTCCAAAATCGAATCTCACTCTGCTTTGACTCCAACTTATAAAATTCCCAAAAAAGAAAACCTTACAGACCGTGAAATGACGGTTTATAAGGCGGTTTTCAGACGTTTTGTTGCGGTATTTTGTTCTATAGAATGTCTCGCAGAAAGAACGGAAATTAAAATAAAAGTCGGGGATTTTGAAGAATTCGTCCTCAAGGGGATGGTTATTACTCAGGCAGGTTGGACAAAATACGATGACTATTCAGGTAAGGATAAGGTTTTACCGCCTTTGGAAAAGGGAGAAGCGGTAAATATTGATTTCAAACCGTTGGAAAAGGAAACAACTCCGCCTAAACATTATACAATAGAAACTCTCAATAATTATCTGAAAAACCCATTCAGAGAGGAAAAAAGTGCTCAAAACGAAAAAAGTGACAAGGATGACGAGGAAGAATACAGAGCAATCTTCGAAGGTCTGGAGTTAGGCACGGAAGCCACAAGAACGGGTATTATAAATAACGCAATAATAAGCGGATATATTCAACTTAAAAAGGACGTTTATACAATTCTCCCAGGCGGTGAATTTCTCATAGAATCATTGGTTCTTATGGGAATTGAAATGGATAAATATAAAACCTCGCAGTTGGGTCAAGCTTTGAAAAAGGTTTTCAGAGGTGAAATGAGAATTTCCGACAGCGTAAAACTGGCGGAAACTGAAATAGCAAACGTTTTCGGCAAGGGTGAACAGAATAATTTCGGATTATTCGGTGACGTATGCGGAACTTGTTCTTCATGTGGAAAAAATATAAAAAGAGGTAAATTCGGTTATTATTGCGAAGGATATAAAGAGGGATGTAAACTGTCCGTTCCTTTCAGACTTTGCGGAAGAATAATTTCTATATCAGACCTTTCAGAACTTCTTGAAAAGGGCAAAACGGAAAAACTTTCGGGATTTATTTCCAAAAAGGGAAAACCCTTTGATGCGGTCTTGAAAATGGTTGACGGTAAAGTTGAATTTGATTTTGCGTAGTGGCTTCGCCATAAGCAAACGCTATGCGTTTGCGGTGAAATGTGCCTTCGGCACGTGAAATACGCCTTCGGCGTGTGAAATGAAGGCTTCGCCTTCGTGAAATATTTTGCTTCGCAAAACATTAAGGTAGCTTTCCTCCCTACGGTCGAAAAGCATTTTAATAAATCATTTTTCGAACGTAGTGAGAAAAATTTCCT
>JAZOCZ010000104.1:0-1762 GCA_045596755.1 Eubacteriales bacterium
ATAACCTGACCTGCAAATCTGTCGCTTCCGTTCCCCGACGTGTCGCCTCCTATAACGTAAGGAACGCCCTTTTTGGGATGCTCGTATATTTTTATCTCGCCCATTTCCTTCTTTGAAAAATGGAAATCTGTGATTTTCGCTCCATCGTACGAATATTCAAACCTTCCCACGTCCAAAGGCTCTTTCATAAAGGATATGTTTTTCAAAAGTTCTTCCTTATCGAAAACACATTCCCCCGTCATAATAAAGGCTTCTTCGGGAGTGGACGGATATTCTTCCCTGAATTTCCGAACGTCACCTCCGCAGTTGTTTTTTATGCACCATCTTCTCCAAGCTATCTGTTCATCGTCAAGTGAAAATGCTTTTTTCAGCTCTTTTTCTTCCTCTGTCAGAACAATACCGCAAGCGTCCATTCTGTATTCCTTCATCTCAAACCATGGAAAAAACAAAGGGACGAAATCGCTCTCTCCGCTTACAGCGCTGTCCCAAAGCCTTTTGAAATCATCGTAGCCGTTTGCTGTGCTTTCAATTATCACCATCGTTCCTTTAAGATTGGGAACTGCCTGCATAAGACCCGTCAGCGTGCTTCTTTTATCCCCCTCCCAGAAGGCGTATTCGGAAATATGCAGATTGGTAAGGGTGTCGCTTCGTCCAACTCCCGATGCATTTGCCGTAGTGCATTTTATCTTTGAACGAAGCCCTGGAAGTTTTTTCTTCTCGCTCTGATTTTTCGTAGGATTTTCAAAAATAAGCTCCTTTGCGTTGGATGCTTTCAGCAAAGGCTTCATCATTGGCGGAAGTTCATCGTAGAAAAGTTTCGACATATTGAAAAGGTTTGACGTACTCTCCCCCGTATGAGCGGTTATCTGACTGTTGACGTTTTCACGGGTAACGGTGCTGTGAAATATCAACGCTTCCGTTGCTGTGGAAAACCCCATCTGTCTGGCTTTGAGAATGATTATTCTGACGGGTTTTCCTGCCTCATGCTCCCTTTTTACCGTTTCATACAGTTTTTTCTGCGATTGATTCAGTTTCAAAGACTTTATTTTGTTATCCTTCGTTTTGATTTTAAGAAAACTCTCTATGTACTGACCTGCATTTTTCGGGTTGAACTTCTTATCAGAACTCATCGGTCATACGCTTTCTTTCAAAATTCATAATCAAAACCTCCGCTTTTCAAAAAATCCTCGTAAGTCTGCGTTTCTGCGGGAGCGTTGCTCTTATCCTTGAAAAGTCCAACGGCATCACCTAAAAGTTGTAATGCTTTAAGAGCAGATCTGGCATCAAATTGATAAACACCCGTGGGAACTTGTTTTCCCGTTTCCTTGTCCTTTGTGAGAACGGGAATCTCCTGCATACATTTGAGATAAAGAGAATAAAGTTCAAAAGCCACAAGTTCGGGCGTTATGAGATTTTGTTCGCCGCGAATGCCCACGTTTTTATCTTCGTTTTTCAATTTTTCTGCAAATTCGAAAGTTTCGGGATTTCGTTCACCGCAAATGCTCAAAGAGTTTATTCCGTTTTCATATTCTTGTTCCATTTTTTCAAGAAACCCATCCCTGTATTCTTTGATAGCTCTTTCGCTCAAGGACTTTTTAACCTCTATAACCATCAAATCACCACCTTTTTTGTTTTCCTGAATTTAATAACGACGTTTTTTTATTCGTTTCATCACAGTTGTAAATCATACTTTTTCCTCTCTTTCAAACCGCTTTTCCTCGCCCCTGCCTTGATATTGTATCATGCAAGGCGTGTCAGTTAT
>JAZOCZ010000105.1:0-19348 GCA_045596755.1 Eubacteriales bacterium
GAGGTATGAACAGAAAAGTTACAAGCAGACAAAAAGTATCGTCCTACAAGAAAAGCTGTTCTTCCCATTTTGCACAGATAACAGTTACCTCCGCAATGATTCACCCATTGCTTTAAGCCTCACCTTTCAATTCGTTTTCTCATCCAAGTCTGCTATATCCTCTGCCTTATTTAAAAATTCACCTTTTTTGAAAAAAGGTATTGACAAAAATATAAACCTATGGTAATATGCAACTGAACCAACACAGATAGTACAGTTTAGGAGACGATAAAATGTTAGAGCTTGATAAAACTTCAAGAGTCCCCATATACGAACAAATAATTGAGGGAATCCAGAGAGAGATTCTTACAGGAATACTGAAACCGCTGGATCAGCTTCCATCCATAAGAGAAGTAGCTGTGCTTCTCTCGGCAAATCCCAACACTGTTCAGAAATCGTATATTCTTCTTGAGGAAAGAGGAATTATCCGAATGCAGCATGGGAAAGGATGCTTTGTCTCCGAGAATGCAAAGCAAATACTAAAAGACAGGATGAAAACAAAGCTTTCAAGCCTAAAAGCTTTAACAAACGAGCTTGCGTTGGCAGGGATTCCTTTAGAAGAAATTTTTTCTGTTGTTGAAAGCTCATACAAGAACGCAACAGATAAAAAATAACTCATTTCACGATTTATAAAGTTGACCGATAACTCAATAAAATAAATAAGGAGTAATTACTATGATCAGTGCAAAAAACGCAACAATGTTTTTCAATAAAACAGCCGCGTTGAATAATCTGACTTGCAATATATCAAAAGGATGTATATACGGATTAGTTGGAAGCAACGGAGCTGGGAAATCCACGTTTTTAAGGCTTATCAGCGGAATCTACCGTCCAACGTCGGGAGAGATTACCATCGAGGGAGAGGAGGTATATGATAACCCTTCAATAAAAAACAGAGTAGCTTTTGTTCCCGATGATTTATTCTTCCTGCCCGGAGCAGACATGTCTGATATGGAATCCTGGTATTCCGACGTTTATAAAAGCTTTAATCGCGACCGATTTCATAAGCTTTTATCCACGTTTAAGCTTCCTTATAAAAAAAGTATAAACAAGTTTTCAAAGGGAATGAAACGTTTGGGTGCAACGATCCTTGCTATATCTACAATGCCTGATTATCTGTTTTTTGACGAAACCTTCGACGGGCTTGACCCTGTAATGCGAGCTAATGTAAAACAGGTTATATACAACGACGTTGCAGAGAGGAACACAACGGTTATTATAACCTCCCATTCTCTCAGAGAGCTGGAAGACACCTGCGACCGTCTTGCACTTCTTCATAAAGGCGGAATTGTTTTTGAAAGCGATATACAAAATCTCAAAACATCGCTTTTCAAGGTTCAAATCGGGTTTTCAGAACCATTCACAAAAGAAAAATTCAAAGACGTTGAAGGAATGGAAATTCTTTCATATAAATCTCAAGGATCTGTTTCTTCATTCATCGTCAAGGGAGAACGGGAAGATGTGGCAGAAAAGCTTTCAGATATGAACCCTTTATTTCTTGACGTGCTCCCCCTCAATCTTGAAGAAGTTTTTGTCTATGAGATGGAAGCTCTGGGATACGCATTTAAAGACTTATTGATGTAAAAAGGAGAGTTGTTATGAAATCAATTTCAAAAAAAAGTTTTTTCAATGAATTTTTTTCCAAAGGGCTGTATGTTCAGGGCTTGAAGCTTTCAAAAGTGGCAGGACTTGGCTTTTTGGTTATTACACTTTTTGTAAATGCTGTGTGGATTATTGTATCAGCATGGAGCTCATCACCTAATACAACAACCATTATAACAGGCGGAAATATAGCTCCCCTTTATTTTCTCGTTTTCATATCGGGAGCTATAACCTCATACGATCTATTTTCATTCCACCGAAAAAGAAAAAACAGTGATTTTTTCAATAGTATTCCACAGACACGCCTTTGTGTTTTCCTTAGCTTCACAGCATCAATATTAACGTGGATCATATTGACCCTTGCGATAACGTTTTTATCCTGCTCTCTTATCTGGAGTGCATTTGAAAATTATTCTGTTGATTGGTCAGCATTATTCCCCATGATTTCGGGAGCGTTCTGTTCATGTGCAGTCTTTTCAGGCATTGTTGTTCTTTGTATTCTTTTTTCAGGAACAGCTTCAGCCTTTGCTGCATATCTTGTTTCTCTCCTCGTAGCTCCAAGAATCATCATAAACGTTGTTATCCATTTTATCAATCAGACCCAAAGCACCGTTATAGCTGAATTCACATGGCTAAAATATTTTATCGGTGCGGAATACTCTTATATATATCCCATATTAAATTTTTCAAAAAACCAAACAGGACATTTTGAAAAACCCGCTTTCATATTCTCGCTGTTGATAGAAGCTTTTATTCTTTTTGCAATATCGGGAGTTTTATTCGTAAGAAGAAAAAGTGAAGATACAGAAAAACCATACGTTTATAAACCTGTACATATTATCCTGCGCGCCTCTGTTATTCTTTCAATTTTAGCGGCAACAATTGCAGTTGAAGAAATTGATTTTTTTGTTGTTGGCGTTACCGTTATTCTACATTTTATATATGACCTCGTTTCTTTAAAAAGCGCAAAAAAATCCGTTAAATCCCTTGGTTGGTATCTGTTGCCCGTTGGACTTTGTTTTGTTCTGCTTGGTGCAGGAATTTTGGCAGGAGAAGCATTTGAATTTTTCAGTCCAAATAAAAAAAGCACAACAGCCATTTCAGTATACTCAAACGAATATGACGGTATTCTTTTGACTTGGTTTGAATGTAACGAAATTAATTATAAGCTTTGGACAACAGACGAAGAATCAATAAATGTTGCTTTGAACGCACTTGAAGAAGGCAAAAAATCAGGCGGACGATTATGGAACGATTATGAATTTGAGGCTGAAAATAGTATCCTCATAAAATTCAAAAACAAAAATGGAAAGGAAAGTTTAAGAAAAATCCCCCTCTCCGAGCAAGACTATATATCGATTCTTAAGGGAATAAAATCAGAGGAAGAAAACAAAAAAATATTGAGCCTTCCTGATTTGAACGAGATGAAAACTCCCGAATTATTTGTGTATTCCTCAAAAGAAGCACTCACAAAAGAGATATACGATCAGTTCGCAGAGGAATACAATGCTCTTTCTCCCGAAAAACAAGTCGAGTCGGAATTGTATTATAATAAAATATTCATTAAATTTTATTTGAATGAAAAAGTTTATTGCTTCCACCTCGACCGTGAAAGCTTTCCAAAAACAACAAAGCTTATTTATGATTCCCCCGAACACAACTCCATAGAGAGCGCAAATTTTTTCAAGGAACAGATAAAGGCAATCAAAGACAGTACCGATGACGGTAAATATTTGAGCGTTATATCTGCAACAAAGGACGAACATATGCGTGTATACATATCAAACAGCGTTCTTTGGGATAATTTTTATAACGCACTTGACGCTGACGCACTTTCTGACACCTCGGACATAAACAAGCGGTATTACGTCAAGTTAGAAGATAAATACTACTTTTTCTCATTAGACGAAAACCTTCTCGCTATATTAAGGGAGATGGAATAGCTGATGCGCTGGACTCATCTTTTAGCCGACACAAAGACCGAGCTAAAAGGGGAAGGAGATTTTAAATTATGTTTTTTTCAAAAGGACTTTATTTTCAAGGAATAAAAAAGATAAGAACAAGCGGTGCAGGCTTTGCGGCTATCATCATAGGTCTGAACCTTTTATACGCTTTTGTCGAAAGAGGTCCTTTCACCTACAATGGTAACGTTTCTCCCGTATCAGAGATAATAACAGGCGGTGCTCTCGCTCCTTATACCCCTCTCATGCTTTTATTTTCATACGCAATGGTAACTTCAATGTTTTCTTTTCTTAATAAAAGAAACGGTTCTGATTTTCTACATTCGGTTCCTCACAAAAGAATTTGCGTTTATATAAGCTTGATTTCCGCTGTTTGCACCTGGATTGTCGGAATTGTCTTTTTGACAATGCTCTTAAACGCCATAATCTTTTCAACAAGTCCATATTATACAGTCCCGTTTTTGCATGCTTTTCTGACATTTCTGGGGTATTCGGTTTCCGCACTTGTTGTTGCAAGTGTGACCGCAGTTTGCAGAATGCTCTCAGGGACTGAATTTTCATGCTTCCTATACTCTGTAAGCCTTTTAGCAACGCCAAGACTTCTGATTTTGATTTTAAAGAATTATTCGTTAAAATCGAACCCTTCCGTAATAGAAAAAACGTGGTTCAAAGTCTTCCATATTGAAAATTCCTTCTATTTTCCTTTTTTGGAAATCATGAACAACGAAGTCGGAAGCTTTGGGAACGTTGGGCTTGTCTTATTCCTTTTGGCAGAAGCTGTCCTTTTTTTCACCGTTGCAGCATTTTTATACGTCAGAAGAAAAAGCCAAATAGCAGGAGAAAGCTTTTCATTATTTTAAAATTTGTGTAGGTGAAATTTCTTTTGTTTCAAAGAGGATTTTCAAATTCTTCTTTGAAAACAAATTGATATCCACTATAAACAATAGTAGTTTTAACAAAATACAAGCTGTTTTGCATTCAAAAAAATCCCTACGGGAACTGTTACCCGTAGGGATTCGTTGATTTCTTTAAAGTTTTCACACCAATCGTCACGCATAAAGAACAGCAAAAGATTTTATGCATACAAATCAAAAGTTCCAAGGAAGAAAGATTTTATACGCAGATAGTCAGTTGTATCGATTCTGTCATCTGCTGTAACGTCAGCGGCAAGCTTATTTGAGCCTTCAAGAGAATAAGTGCCGAGGAACACGGATTTTATTCTCATATAGTCCGTTGCATCAACAACACCGTTTCCGTCCACGTCTCCAAGAATTACAATTTCATATTGCGAAACAATGGAATCTCCGTCCACAAGCGTTATTCTGTCGCCTGTTTTGCAAAGTTCATCGGAAGATAATGCTTTGCCCGATTTATCACTTATTGCAACGTCTGAGTTGTATATCTGGAAGAGCAAGTCTGAAACCGATATATTACAACGAACGCCTTTTGCGTATTCGCCATCCAAAGAGAGACCTGCATTTTCCTTCGTCACTATAAAATCTCTTTTTTCGTCCTTTGGTGAAACGAGGATTTTCTCGTATCGTGAACTTTTCGTTATATTAGGGGATTCGTTTATCTGACAAACAAGATAACCGTTTTCATAAGATAATCCGTATATGGACTCAACTCCTTCAAGGGAAGGCGAATAAACAAGTTCACCCTCACCTTTTTCAAAATTGTATTTATAAACTCCGCTTGAGAGTGAATAATAAAGGTTTTCACCGTCAGTTGCAAGTTTACTGTAATTTCCCACCCAATAGGAATATCCGCCAGCCGTCCAGACGTCGTTAACGGAAGCAATAACCGCTCCGTCCCTGTATCTCATCAACGCTTGTTCTGACTCATCTATATAATATATCTCATCATTCAGAAGAACAAAAGCGGATTCGGAATTCTGCCAGAAATAATTATCGTAAGTTGTATCCGAAGGTGTTGAATTGAAATCGTTTGCAGTATGCTCCGCTTCAATGATTCCTTCGGTTGATCTCAAAAAGTTAGTATGTCGTACATATCCTAAAACAGCTTCTTCACCGCCTCCCCAGGATGGATCATCCCACGTAACGTCAACGTGATAAGGCTTGCCGTCAAGATACACAATATTCCACGCGTGGTTCAGCTGACTGGATGAGCAAAGCTCATTTTTTATTCCCACCTTATCAAGCAACAAAGAATACGCCTCTGCATACCCTTGGCAAACGCTTGTTTTATAAACGAGTGCGTCGTATGCATCGTAGTTCGAGAAACTATAATCGTATTGACACAAAACCGCAAGTCTGTCGTGAATCAGCAAAAGTTTTTCCAAATCGGAAAGTTTCTCGTTTCCTTCAATACCCTTAAGGATTTTTTTCGTTGCAACGTCCAAGGTGACGTTATAGATTTCCGAATTGTCAGGATAAGTAATTTCATCTTCATAAATATCCTCTGCCTCAAGTTTTTCTTTTGCCAATACATCAAAGGAAGCAACCGTACTAAGCAAAACAACCAAGGCAAGTAGGAAATTCAGAATTTTTGTTTTATTCATAAAAATACCTCCATATTCTTAAGGATATTCAAACAATTCAAAAAAGTCAATATATAATTTTTTCCTTTTAGTTAAGCGAACAATTCCATCAGTATATTAACTTCACAGAAAACGGAATAACCAAACGCAAGAGCCAAAATAGAAAATACGGCTATTTTAACACGTTTTTCCAAGCTTTTTTCTTTGCTTATGTAATAAAACAGGGTAAATCCCACCAAAACAGAAGCCAAGGGAATAAAAGCTATGGTTGATACATCTGAAAAGATAACCCTTATAACCCTGAAAGCAGTATACAACAGTATAATAAAAAAACTGATTAACGCGGCTTTTTTATAACTGCTTCCCAGAAACTGTTTTAAAAACAGGTCAAAAACCAAACGCATTGCTATTGTAACAATCAACAAATTCAGAATCATGAAGTCAAAATAACGCCAAAAATCATTTCTCGTTGTTCCGTAACAGATAGTTCCTGCCCCTAATGAAAATACCATCAAAGAAATGACGCTCAATATCAAACCGTGATATTTTCCGAAGCCTCTTTTTTCCATAATTATGTCCTCCCTTTCAAGCCGGTTACTTCTTGGATTTCGCTTTGTTTTTTCTTTCCTTGATATAAACCCAAACGCCTATTGAAACAGTGACAGCAGAAAGCAACACAGTTATTATCGCCAAAAAATTGATTCGCTTCTTTGCCCAAAGAGCCACGAAAGTTACGTCCTGCGCAGGCATCGTTTCCGGTACTTCCTCGTCCCACGATACGAATTTATATCCTTTTCTTTTAACCGCAGGGGCGGTTATGGGTTCACCGTATTTATATTCCTCAAAAGTAACTTTTTCGTAAGTATGCCAACCCAACCGATAAGTATTTCTGGTATAGTATATCTTCAAAACAACGCCTTCATCGGCAGCGGCAGAAAGCAAAGTCCCTTCCACGTCCTTATTAAAGGTAAAACCCATCACCGTTCCTGTGGGAATAACAATTTTTTTACCACGGACAACGTCGTATTTGACAATTTCAGTTCCTTCTTCGGAAAAAGTTCCGTCAAGTCCTTCGAGACATCGACTCATGGTAATTTCCACGTACTCAAGCCCCGACAACGTTGTTTCAAAACTTTCAGCCAACAATTCGTGTCCTTCTGCCGTAGGATGAAAATCTAAATTCATTGTTTTTTCATCAGCGTTATAATAATCGCCCAAGCCTTCCATATCGTCGAAAAGTTTCTTGGAATCGGTTACGGTATATCCACCGTCGAAGCCATTTTCCGTTATAACATTATTGAGTTTGGAAACACCGTCTTCAAAACCTTTGTAAATGATATCGAATTTCGTACCCTTGAACTCAACGTATGGATTATACTGCGTTGAAACGATTATAGCAACTGAAGGATTAACCGAATTTATATAATTCGTTATTTCCTTAAGATTTTTTGCGTATTCACGCAAGGCTTCTTCAAACACTTCGCTGTTTATAACGTAGGATTCGCTTTCAGGGTTCAAAAGGTTGGCAACTGCCAAAATCATTCCAAGATCCATTTCCGAAAGTTTTTCAAGAACTTGCGAACCCGTTATTTCATCGCCTTGATGAGTTTTGTTCCATTCATTTGCAATACCGTCGTATAAAACTGCCATCATGTCGTTTCCACCACAGGTGATAGTTACGACGTCTGCTTCTTTAATATGATCTGAGGTAATGCGTTTTTCGTGTTTTTTATCCTTTATCTGACTCAATATTCCCGATGCGGTATTTCCGTTTATTGCCATGTTAACAACTTTTCCGCCTTCGCCTAATATTCCGTATACAAAACTCTGATTTTCAGGCTCGGAAAGTCCATATCCCGTGGATATGCTGTCGCCAATGGCAAGTATAGTTCTGTTTTCTTCTGTTGCTAAAGCCGTCGAGTCAAACATGCTCATCAGAAACACAAAACACAACGTCAAACAAAAAACACGTCCAAACATCTTCCAAAACTTATTTTCCTTCATATTTTTATCCTTTATAAACTCTTTATTCTCTTTCTGAATCAACCTTTTCAGTTTTTTTGAATTTAATAAATTTGTTAACCACGGAAAGAACCACTCCTTTCTCTTCGCTATTCATGCTGAATCGCCAACAAAGAAGTGCGTATATAACGGTATATGTAATTATCCCCGCAAAAAGAATCGGAAGTTTATAAAAATCTATATATCTGCTCAAAAGTAAAGTTACAACGCACATACAAACGGGGATCCAAATTATATTCAGCATGTTTTTCCAGAATCTTCCAATATCCAGACCTAACTTTTTCTTGTAATACCAATTCATAGTAATGCCCGGTCCTACTATTGAAGCAATCCCCGTTACAGCCGACGCACCGATTATACCATACCGATTTACAAGGAAATAAGTTCCAACTACGTTCATAATTGCGATTCCCAAATACACCAATGCACGAAAACGATGTTTGTTTTTGGCGGTAAGAATACTAAGGCAAACACTCTGCACAAGACCAATTGAAGAAGGAAGCATTATCAGGAGTGCAACCCAATAGGATTCCCAATATGTCTCTCCCACATACCACTCTATAAATTGTCTTCCAAAAACCACAAATCCCGAACAGAGCAAAAAAACTAAAAATCCTTGGTATCTACCAATTCTTATAGCAAAATCAGACAATTCCTTATTATCAGATTTAGCAAAAACCATCTTGTTTACTTTAGGGGTAAGCACACTGGAAATTGTCAAAGTCAAGCTCATAACCATGCTGCTAAAAACCGAGCCTATATTATAGCGTGCAACAGCTTGCGTTCCCAATTCAGGGATCGCACCGATTATCATAGTATCGGTTGATTGATATAACTGATTAACAATCTGAACCACAAACACCCAAAATGAGAAGAGCAATATCTCTTTTATCAATCCAAAAGGCAATTTTCCATATTTAGGCTTCAGATCCAAGACACGCTTTATGTAAATCAGATAACATACCCTTACGACAACAGAAATCACCAAGGACGAAACAGTCAGTCCAATAGAAGCGTATCCCATAAAGAGAGCAACGAGATTGGCAATAGGTGCAATACAGGTTGTAAAAATGTTCATAACCTGCAAGAAAACAAACCTTTCATGGCTTGATACCACCGTCAGACTTGGTGACGAAGAAAAACCAATTACTGTATTGGCTGTAATTATGAGAATAAGTATTCTCATTCTGCTGATTTGCTCGGCGGTTAAGGCTTCGTCGTAAATGTATTCAAAAGTAAATGATATTATAACGCCTGCAATGGCAGCCAAAAATGCAATTATAAAGAAGAAGGTGTTAAAAAGTCCATATATTTTTTCTTCTTCCTCTTTTCCTTTTTCAACGCGTGCTTTTATCAGATATCTGGAAGTTGCACCTCCGATACCAAATGAAATAAGGGACAAATATCCCGTTGCAGTGCTTGCGAGCTTATAGAGTCCATACTCACTGTCTCCCAATAATTTTAACATTATAGGAGTATAGAAAAACGGAATCAAATTGCCGAAAAGCATATTCACATAGCCCAGCACAATACCGATTTTTAACTGACTTTTGTTTTCCTTCATTTTTTCACCTTTCGCTTTTATTACAAACCCAATTGTAAAATGTTACATCGTACATTATACTGTTTTTTTGTTTAATTGTCAATAAGAAGGGAATATTTTTTCTTTTTTGTAACCTTATCACAGAAAAAAGGTTATAATTATGGTATAATATAAAAAAGGGGGGGCGTTAAAATGAAATCGGTTTTACTTACGGCAATCGGTGTTGGCGGGGCGACGGTAATCGGTGCGTTGCTTGGTTTTCTTTTCAAGAAGCCGTCACATAAAATGCAGGATATAATACTTTCTTTTGCCGCAGGCGTAATGCTATGTGCCGCGGTAGTTGGTCTGATTATTCCGTCTCTTGACGGAGAAAATGGTTTTTCCTTGATAATAACCATATCGGGAATGTTTGTCGGGGCTATTTGTCTCAATCTTATTGACAAGCTTGTTCCGCATCTTCACAGAATAACAGGCATAGATTCAGAATCACATCCTGACGGAAATGCCGCTCTCAACAAGATTCTGCTTTTCGTCATTGCTATTGCGATTCACAATCTCCCAGAAGGAATTGCGGCAGGGGTCAGCTTCGGCTCTGAAAACACAGCCCACGCTTTAACCGTGGCAGGCGGAATAGCACTTCAGAACATTCCTGAAGGAATGGTTATCATCGCGCCAATGTTAGCATCAGGAATGAGCAAAGGAAGAACCTTTGTTATCGCTGCTGCAACAGGTATAATCGAAGTGTTCGGAACACTTTTTGGATATTTCGCCGCAAGTATTTCGGCGTCTGTTCTTCCCTTTGCCCTGGCTTTTGCAGGAGGAACTATGCTTTACGTCATAAGTGATGAAATGATTCCCGAAACTCATTCCCACGGGAACGAAAGAGCAGCAACCTATTCTCTTATTGCAGGTTTTTCTTTAATGCTGGCGTTTGATTATTTCCTCGGATAAACCTGGAAGTCCCAATCACTAATAAACAAAGAAACGCCAATATTATCCAGATAAAACTTTTATCTCACATTAAAATCGGGCTGTAAAAACTTGTTTTACAGCCCGATTTTTTGTATCAATTTTTAATTATTTCTTTTTAGATATCTGGATATCAGTTTTCATAAGAGCATCCACAAGGAATCTGTAGCCCGTATCGTTGAGGTGAGTATCATCAAAGTAATCAAAAAAGGTTATAAAGTAATCTTTCGGAGGAACAACGTTACCAAAAGTATCTATAAAGGTTATATAATCCCTCTCTTCGCACCACTTTTTCATTTCGGCGTTAATAATTTTAGTCGCATCATCCCAAAGTACAATTCTGTCATTAGCTGGATAACGTTGGGTTATTTCAAACCAATATATTTTTGCGTCGGGGAATCTTGCATGCAATACTGTGAACCATCTCTGGAGCGATACTATAACCTGACTTGCGTTAGGGCCTTCTATATGGTCAAGAACGTTGTTTGTACCTATATGCATTACAATGTTTTTAGGAGATATAGTGGTGTTTTTAAGCCAACCGTCAATAAGGTATCTTTCCCAATGGTATGTAGTCGTTGAGCAAATACCAAGACGCAACGCATCGTAAGTTCCAAAATAATCATCGTTGTAAAATGCTGACCAGAATGGGTCATCAAAATATGAATCTCCTATGAAAAGCGTTGTACTGCCATCAACTGCAGAGGATTCCCAACGTTCCGCATTCTTTGTTGCAGTTTCGGTAAATTCATCTGCATTATATTTGCCGTCAAATATATTTACAACGTGGCATACAACGTTGAATGTGAAGGTGAAGTTTTTATATGTGCCCGTAACTGTATAAGTGCCCTCTTTAAGTGCCTTTACAGTGTTTGTTTCTGCATTGATTTCAAGGGCAGATTCATCATATGAATATGTAAATTTACCTTGGAAATAAGGATTTGAAATATGCGGATAAAAATCGCTTTCTGGATAACCAATAAAAGCGTTAACATCCGATACGGTAACTTTTTCGGGAGATTCTACACTTTTGATTTTGAATTTAACCTTTTGATATGCGGTTTTTGCGGTTACTTCCACAGTCAGACCGCCTTTCAGAATTGTAAATTCGTTTTTGGATTTATCGTATATAACGTCTGCGCTGTCAAAAGCATAGTCAACGTGTTGGGGTTTTCCTTCGAATATAGGACAAAGCGTTGCAGGAGTAGAAGCGACAACCTCCATTGTTTCAAAAGAGAGCCCATCGCTGTTATCTGCAAACATATCAAAAGTTTTGAGGAAATATCCTTTTACCCTGAGATAGTCTGTAGTATCGATCTTGCCGCTTCCGTCAATATCTGCTGCAAGAATTGATGCGGAATCAAGTTTCAGCGTTGCAAGAAATACAGATTTTATTCTTAAATAGTCTGTTGCATCGACTATTCCTTCTCCTGTAAGATCGCCAAAGGTTATTATAGTTGCTGTATCTACCACTTTGCCATTGGAAAGAAGGTTTACTTTATACCCCGTACCTACTTTTTCATTACCGCCTGCCAACCTACCGTCAGAAGTACGAATTTCCAAATTATTGTTTTTGAATTGGGACAACGTTTCTGTTTCTGTTTGGTTTGCTTTCACTTCGAAAAGGAAACCGTCTGTAATTTTCATGTCAGAATCATTATTTAAAATGAGTTCTTTTGTAACAGCTTCAACCTTATTTATGGAAAATGCTCTGTAAGGCAACAAATCCGTTCCATAAAGTTGAACAGTTTCGCCGTTTATGGAACTTACGTCAACAAGTCTGTTTGTTGTATAAGGACTTATATAATACCATCCGTCGATTTCGTACACTCTGAATTTTTGAGATAATCTGCCATCGGGTGAAGACATAGAAAGAAGGCTTGCATCCGAATACATACCGCCAGAAACGTCAAGACATTTTCCCGAATCGCCTGTTATTTTATATGAAAGTGTGTTTGCATCGTATTCAAAGAAGAAAAGTTGATTGTCTTCTTTTGTGGTTTGTTGAGCCAAAACTTCCCCATTGCCCATATCGGTAAGGGTATTGTTTGATACGTTTCCAGTGAGATAAGCGTAAAAAGAGTTTCCTATATACGCAGGTTTGTATTGATTGTTTACAATGCCTTCCGTAATAATTTCGAAGCTCTGTGCGTTAATTGAATTCCAATCGGATTTATTCAAATCTTGCAAAGTTAATCCCAACGTGGCAGAATCCATATGGCACACGGTATTTGTGTAACATGGTTTAATGTAATAACTTCCGTAGGATTGTTCATTCGGGAGAACGTAAAAATTCTGGGCACGGAATCCATTACGGTCAAAGAGGTTTACAGTTGTCCCCGCACCGATCTCACCGTAAAGAACATCAAGGCAAAGACCCGTTGATACGGATTTAATTTCATAAGAGCCGTCCATAAGTCTGCTCATTATCCATTTTTGGTTATCACTATAGGTTGCTTCTTTGAAAGAAACGAAATATCCTTCGGCAGTCAGCATAAGTCCTGAAGCGGAATTTCTTATGAAAACAGGAGTTTCATTCCCTAAATTATGATACCAATAACTGTAATCATTGTTGAATTTAAGAATATCAAATGCTCTTGAATTAAATGAAAGCTCTGTGGTTCCCGTATCATTTCCGCAAAGTTCAAGACGATTGAAATTAAAGGAATTCACGTCAAAAACTCTGTCAGAGCCTACAGTTTTGAAAAAGAAATATCCACGGGTAAAGTAGATATAAAACCTTTGTGGGTCCAAACCGTTATAGTCACAAAGCCAGATTCCCGCATTATCTTTGTACTCTCCGAATGGAACGTCAATATACTGCATTTTAAGTTCATTGTGAATTGAATAAGAACCGTCATCTGCGTTATAAATAAAATGCCACATCTGAGTTCCGTCGAATTTAGCCGACGAAGCATAGAGATTTCCGCCAACGTCCGTAATATAGTTACCCGTAGCGGCTTGTCTTATCCACGCAACAAAATTTTCGCCAAGATAAACGGGAGATACACCTTCAAGGGTGTTTACAGGATTACCTATTTTATCCGAATCAGCATCGGAAACATCAAGGAAATTTTCAGCGTTTACTTCTGTCGCAACCACGGAAACAAGAATAAACAAAACCATAATCGCTGAAATTATAGACTTAAAACCCTTCATTTGTTTCATAATTGCTCCTGATTTTTTTGTTTTTTAAAATTATATCACCGTATTCAAATGATGTCAAGGAAAAATTTGCTGTATATGGAAGTTTTTACTTGGATATCAATATTTTTTTCAAAAACCTCTTGACATTTAAGCTCTAATGTGTTAGAGTATATACAAGCTCTAATACATTAGAGAAAGGAGAACGTTTATGGAAATACCAAAAGTTTTTGAAAGTGAATACCGTTTTTGCCTTATATTATGGGAACATGAACCGGTGAAAAGCAATAAGCTGGTACAGCTTTGCAAGGAACAGCTTGGCTGGAAGCCTACAACCACGTATACGGTTATCAAAAGGTTATCCGAGCGTGGCGTATTAAAGAATGAAAACACTATTGTAACTTCCCTTGTCACCAAAGAACAAATCCAAGAATCCGAGCTTAACGAAATGGTAGAAAAAACCTTTGAAGGCTCTCTGCCCGCATTTATTGCCGCATTTACAAAGCACCAAAAAATATCAAATGCGGAAATAGACGAGCTTCAGCAAATGATAGACCGATTCAGGAAAGGAGAATAAATATGAGTGAATTCTTCTTAACTGTCCTCAATATGAGTATATCAGCAAGCTGGGTAGTCCTTGCCGTGCTTTTGTTAAGAATCGTTCTCAAAAAAGCTCCCAAATGGATAACGGTTCTGTTATGGGGCATTGTCGCAATAAGACTCATCTGTCCTTTTTCCATAGAAAGCGTAATGAGTCTCATTCCCAGTGCAGAAACCATAAGTCCCAATATTATGACAGAACAAACGCCTCAAATTCACACGGGAATTCCAAGCTTTAACAGTGCAATAAACCCCATAATAAACGAGTCCTTCTCCCCCGCACCCGAAGCAAGCGCAAATCCTTTGCAAATTTGGATTACCGTTCTTGCAACGATATGGATAATCGGTATTATTGCGTTGTTAATATACACCGCGGTAAGCTACCTGCGTATCAGCCGAAAAGTAAGAACAGCTGTACTTCTGAAGGAAAACGTGTATCAGAGCGAAAACGTTGTATCCCCTTTTGTCCTCGGGATTATTAAGCCCAAAATTTATATTCCCTTCAACGTAAGTGAAACCGATTGCATACACGTTATTGCACATGAAAAAGCACATATTCAAAGGAAAGACCATTTCTGGAAGCCTTTCGGTTTTCTCGTGCTTACGCTTCATTGGTTCAACCCTCTCATGTGGATTGGATATATGCTTCTTTGCAAAGATATTGAACTCGCCTGCGACGAAAAGGTTATAAAAAAATTAAACGTGGAACAAAAAGCGGATTATTCAGAGGCGTTGCTCACTTGCTCCGTAAACAGACGAATGATTTCCGCTTGCCCCCTTGCTTTTGGAGAGGTAGGTGTAAAAAACAGAGTGAAATCCATACTTAACTATAAGAAACCTGCGTTTTGGATTATACTAATTGCCATTATAGCAAGTGTTATATTTTCAGTTTGCTTTTTGACAAATCCGAAGACAAACGAAGATACAAGCTCTACCCCACCACAAATCAGCATAGATCCCAACGCATCCTCAACAGATTATAACGGTGTATACGTCACAATAGAATCCATAAAGACAGATTCAGGCGGACGAAACCTTTTCGACGTGGTGTGGCATAACGAAACGGGTAAACAAATCACATACGGTGAATCCTTCGCTCTTGAATACAAATCAGGGGAAGAATGGGTAGAAGTGGATTTCGATGATTCTATGGTTTTCCATTTAATAGGAATTCTCCTGAATCCCAATGAAACAAAGGGAAGAATGTATACAACCAACCGCAATTATCTGACAAAAAAGGGAACTTATAGATTCGTAACCCATTTTACCACCGAAGAAAACGGCGAACAAATGCAATATAAAACGTGGGCAGAATTTGAAGTGAATTCTATTTCAAACGTTGGCGAATCTATAATGCCAATATACCCATACTTTGTTTCTCCCGATGAGATAGAAAGGCTCAAGGCAAAATTCCCCATGTATTTTGACCTATCAACCGATAAAGGCTTGGAGGTTTGTATATGGCAAATGGCAGAAAACTCATATCGTTGCGGACTGCTTTCAGGAAAAAACTCTATTTATACTCAAGAGGAAATATGGCAACTTCAGGAATCATCAACCTCAATTGATGAAATGAGAGTTATAATAGCTCATTATATGCAATCAGGAGTGGTGAATAAAACAGGTGTAATTATTACGCCCGTGGCAATGCCCTATTCAAGCTATATCTACACCATAGACGATGAATACAGAAAAAAAGTAACAGAATTATTCTGGTCTCAAAGCTATATAATTCCTGCAACCTCTGATTTCAGCCCTGTCATAGACAGTGCCACATTCGATATAGATGGTGACGGAAAAGACGAGAATTGCGTTATCAGCTACGGTCCAACGTCAGGTCTTTTTACCTTTAAACTCGCTGTACGTGGAACAGGAGAAGAAAACGGAAAACTTGAATATTTCAATATTTTCCTTAGTGACGCAGGGGAGCTGTCTTTTGTTCAAACGGAAAACGGTATGAAGCTTCGTATTGTTGAGCAAATGTCATTAAAAGCTGTTGATTATTCTTTCAGCATCAAAGATGGAAACGTTGTTTTAACAGCAAACAATGAAGATATGTGGTATTGGGGCGAACAAGGCATTAACTCAAATCATGCGCCCGTGGGATCACAGGAAGATAATATTCAAAAAGATGAATCCGAGGATACTTCCTCAGATTCAGAGAAGCCCAATAAGCAAACAAATTCCATATTTATAACGCAAAACGCTTCCCGAATTACGTTTTATGCCTATTACGGAACAGGCAAAGGAAGCGACGTTCCGAAAGAGCATTTCTCTGAAATAATAAGCTGGCTGAATTCGTTCACCATAGATAAAAAAGTTTCTGATGATTTATTACCACCTGGAACAAACACTGTTTATGTAGAAATTGAATATTCAGACGGGACTGCTTTCAAAGGTGGAATAGATATCGTAACTATTGATGGTGTTGACTACTATATAAAGGGAGATACCCCGCCCGAATGTTACGAAGAAATAATGTCAAAAGTAAGTCTTTTTTGATATTTTTCATACCACGCAGAACTCATCACGGTTCTAAAAAATTCGTTATCTATAAAAAACACGTCGAAGACAAAAATCCATCGACGTGTTTTGTTTATTCACGTAATAACCAATCAATTGCGTTTTCAACTTTTATGCCATTGTAATTTCCGAGGGTGAATCTGTCAAGAGTAAGAATCGTTTTAGGATAATTATCCCGAAGATTCGCAAAGGGTGCCATTTCTCTCTCAAACGTGGATTCCTCTACCATAGACGCAGTTACCTGATAATACATCACGTCGTCATTCTTCCTTGCAACAAAGTCTATTTCGTTTTTTCCCGCTTTTCCCACGTTTACACGGTATCCACGGCGAAGAAGTTCGAAGAAAATTATATTTTCAAGGGAGAATCCCAAATCGTATTTTTCTCTTGAAAGCAAATGACGGCGTAGTCCAAGGTCAACAATGTACATCTTCTGATTTTTTTTGAGAAGCTGTTTGCCAAGCACGTCATAACGTTCCGCAGGATAAAAAATATACGGCTCAACCAATGCGTCCACGTAATCATCAACAGTATTCTGCGAGATTTTTTTACCGCTTGACGTTACGTAATCAGCTATACTTTTAATCGATACGGGACTTCCAACAGAACTTGCTAAAAATCTCGAAACGTTTTTAAGCAACGAAATATCCGTAATTTTCCTTTTTTCAGGATCTTTTTCCTTTCGCCTTTGACGCTCTTCAACGTCTTTAATTATTATGGTGTTATATATCCCTTCTAAATACGTATCAACCATTTCCGCATCGTTTTTCAACACGGATACGTATGGCAAACCACCGTTTTTTATATATTCAGCAAAAAGAGTTTCTTTGTCGCCTTTACCGTTCAATTCGTAAAATTCGGAAAACGAAAGAGGAAGCATATTTATTTCCACGTATCTGCCGGAAAGAAGCGTTGCAAGCTCACCTGAAAGCAGATAAGCGTTAGAACCTGTTATATACACGTCCACGTTGGATTTTACGTAAAGGCTGTCTACCGCCTTTTGAAAATCCTCAACGCGCTGTATTTCATCCAAAAATACGTAAGTAGTTTTTGTTTCGTGAAGTCTTTCCTTGACGTAATTATAAAGGGATTTGTAATTCAGAAGCTCTTCATATTCCAATTCTTCGAAGTTAACGGATATAATCTGCTCGTCCTCAACGCCATGTTCTTTAAGATGTTGTTGATACATTGCAAGCAACGTTGATTTACCGCAACGACGAATGCCCGTTATAACCTTTATAACCTGCTCATCTTTCCACTTTTTCAGTTCGTTTAAATATTCATAACGCTGTATCAAAAAATCCCCTCCTTCAACGTTTCTTCAAAATCATTATACAATATTATATCCAATTTGTCAACAGTAAATTCCCAGTTCGGAATCTATAATGCATTTTTATAAAGTTTATTCCCAATTCGGAATTTACTGTGCGTTTTCGCAAGGTTTATTCCGAATTGGGAATTTTATTTTTGTTATATTTTCATTGATTACAAACAATTCATTGTTAAATACTGATTTTATAACTTTCAGCTGAAAACCACAAGGTATATCCTTCTCCCTTTACACGCAAGCCGTGTTCTTCGTAATTCATCAGCCCCATATCGTCAATACTTTCGGCAAGTTCGACCTTTTCTTTCACCAATTCAATTATATCTTCGTCCTCTTCAACCTTCAACTTTTTTCGGATTTTCTTCTCCATAGACCTACTTTCAAAATTCCACTTATCAATATTTTCCAAAATCATTTTTCTGTAATCGTCCGTCGTCGGTTCTTCGGAATAAAATTCAAGCAGTTCTTTTGATTCATCGAGATACTTGTAAGGAACGAAAATTCTGTATTCTCCAAGGCTCAAACCCAATTGTGTTCTCACCCCGTCACCATATGGAAGAGCCACACAGTTTATTCCTTTTTCCTTCAAAGCATCAATAAACATTTCACCGAAAAAGTCATTGCATTGTGTTAGGAAACAAAAATCTTCATCCTTAACTACTCCAAGACCTTTTTTCCCACATTCACCGCATACCCCATCGTCAGAAAGTAAATGACACTTTTCGCAATAAAACATATAAAAATTCTCTCCTGTATTTGATAACAGCTTACCAAAAAACGAATCTGATTCCAACATAATATTTCTCAAAATCTTTGAGACTCTGCCCATGCTTTTATAAACGTTTCTCCGCCGTTTTCTACACAATATCGAATACACTCTATGTACTTTTCTTTTTCTTGCGTTTTTTCGTAAACGTTAGCCAATGTGTAATAAGCAATTACCTTTTCTAAATTATTAAGTTTTGGAAACGTTCGAGACAGCAATTTCTGATTATAAATTTCAACGATGGAATAATCCCCCATGGCAAAAGCACGGTCATTTTTAAAAATATCGTCAGCCATAGCTTTGCTCATAACGTCAAGTTTTCCCTTTTGTGCTTCGATAAAAAGTTTTTCTG
>JAZOCZ010000106.1:0-8309 GCA_045596755.1 Eubacteriales bacterium
AAAAGGCTTTTTGGTATATAATCGATGATATATAGGGGGAGTGGATTTTGCAAGAAACAAAAATGGTTAGAATACAGAAATATATATCTGATAAAGGCGTTATGTCAAGACGTGCCGCTGAAAAGGAAATTGAACTCGGTAATATTACTGTTAACGGACTTGTAGCTAAATTGGGTGATAAAATCGATCCTTCTGTAGATATTCTTTTATGGAATGAAAAACCGATAATAGAACAAAATAAAAAATATTACGTTTTGCTCAATAAACCAACTGGTTATATAACGTCTATGAAGGACGGATTCGGAAGAAAAACAGTAACTGATCTTGTGAGTGAAATTCCATGCAGACTTTATCCTGCTGGTAGACTTGATTTTTCCTCGGAAGGCGCACTTATCATGACAAATGACGGTGAGTTTGCAAATAAGGTTATTCATCCTTCTTATTCACATGAAAAGGTGTATCATGTTTATTCATATGGCAAAATAACAAAGGAACAAATTTTTCTTTTATCTGAAATGACAGAGATTGATGGAGAAAGAATTTCACAGGTTGGAGTCAGGATACTTCGTTCATATGAAAATCATACCGTATTGGAATTCAAATTGAACGAGGGTAAAAATCGTCAAATACGTCGTATGTGCGAAAAAGCGGAAATTAAAATTATGCAACTTAAGCGAATTTCCATTGGGAAAGTTCATATTGGAAATTTATCGTCAGGAGAATGGAGACATTTGAATTCCGAGGAAATTAAATCATTTGTAAAAAAGTAATCTTTTAGGTGGTTATGATTATGAATAGAAACAGCTTTATAGCGTTAATATTTTCTCTTTCTTTTTTAATTGTTTTTTTGGGGGCATGTAATAATGGCTCTGAAAAAATTGATGATGAGGGTAACCCATATATATCAAAAGGTGAAAAAGAATGGTTTTATTATACTGAATATGAAGATTACGTTGAAATAACAGGATTTGTTTTCAAAACAGGGACAGATGGTTTAAATGTGTCTATCAACTTGAATGGCAATATCTCATTTGATATTTCAGGTAATCTTTCTGAAACTACTCAAATTTCTCCAGAAGAGGCAGGGGTTGTTGATCTTGTTATCCCTTCAATTATTGTCAATAAGCCGGTAAAGAAAATCAAAAGAAATGCATTTAAAGATGTTGCCGCAATAAAATCTGTGGTTTTACCATCAACTCTTGAATATATAGGGGACAGTGCATTTTCGGGATGTATCAACGTACCTTATTTTGAATTACCAGATTCTTTGGTTACAATAGGGCAGAATGCTTTTTCAGGGTGTTCAAAGGTGGTTGAAATTTCAACTCCGAAATATATGACTGTAATTGGAAAAAATGCTTTTGCAGGACTTTCGGGTCTTGAAAAACTTTCTATTTCAGATTGTGTTACGGATATTGAAGAAGGTGCATTTTCGGGACTTTCAAACGTTGATGAATTAACTTTGCCTTCAGGAGTGAAAAAAATAGGTGCAAATGCTTTCAGAAAATGGCATAGCATAAATACATTACTTATTCCGGAAAATGTCAAATTGATAGGTATTGGTGCTTTTTATAATTGTAACAAACTTAATTCGCTGAGCTTCCTTGGTAGCCCTGAAATTATTGGAGACGAGGCGTTTGCCGTTTGTGGTATTGATAACGTAACTATCCCAAAAGGTACTAAAAAATTAGGAAATAAAGTTTTCAGAGATTGCTCAAATTTGAAAAAAATAGACCTTGGCGGAGTTGAATCCGTTGGTTATAATCTTTTTGATGGATGTAAATACCTTAATACAGTTGTTTTTTCAGAAAATTTAAAAGAAATTCCTGCAGGGATGTTTTATAATTGTGATTCTATCGTTGAAATAACTGTTCCTTCTCAAATAAAGAATGTTGGTAAATGGGCATTTTTTAATTGTGATAAATTGGAAAAAGTTGTTTTCGAGAATGTATTAAGTGTTGGAAGCGAGGCATTTATTGGATGTATCCAATTGAAAGACGTTGTATTTTCCGATAATATGGAAAATATTGGTGAGAGGGCATTTTATAAATGTGTTTCTTTGGAAAATCTTTATATTACATCACACAACATTGAAAAAGAAGCTTTTTATTGGTGTACGTCGTTGAATAAAATTAGCTTTTCCGAAAACGTTGAAAAGATCGAAGCTAAAGCGTTTTCAAGATGTACTTCATTGAAAAATGTTGAATTTACTGACAGTATAATAAGTTTAGGACCATTTTCATTTGCTGGAAATACTGAACTTGAAACTGTTGTATTCGGCAAAGGGATTAGTGAAATAATGTATGGCGCTTTTGAAAATTGCTCACCTGCATTTTCAGGAGAAAATTCTTACTGTAAGGATTGGATTAAAAATTGGAACGCAAAATAACATTGGGGATATTCGGTGGTTCTTTCGACCCTCCACATCTTGGACATGTAAAGCTGTGTGAGGAATTTTCAAAAATTATAAAATCGAAAGTTTTAGTAATGCCTGCTAAAATATCACCTTTAAAAATTCAGAAGAAAAACACTGTTTCAAATGAACAACGGCTTGAAATGTGTAAATTAGCTTTTTCCTCCATTGAAAACGTTGAAATTTCTGATTATGAAATGAATAACGAGGATATAAGTTATACTTATAAAACAATAGAGCATTTTCTGTCAGTTAATCCTGATGAAAAAATTTGCCTGTGCGTAGGTACTGATTGCCTTGAAACTTTGGAATGCTGGGCAAATGCACAATTTATTCTGGAGAAATGTATTATTGTTGCCGCTTATAGAGAACGTGATTCTGAACGTTCATTTGGAGAAGCGATGGAACGTCTCAGGATTAAATATGGCGCCGAAATAATTCCTCTCCTGTATGAACCTATTGAAATATCATCAAGCGAAATCCGCGATACTTTGAAAAATGGAGAGGATGCAAGTAACTTCTTATCAGATAATGTAAATTCCTATATAAGAGAAAATAAACTCTACGGGGGCGTATGATATGAGTGTAAAAAGAGAAGAAATTTTGAATTTACTCGTTTTATCTCCTAAGCGTTTTAAACATACTTTAGGAACTGAAAAAGCAGCATTGGAATTAGCACGGTTGCATTATCCTGATATTGATATGGAAAAAGTTTCTTTTTCTGCATTACTGCATGATATGACCAAAGAGTATACTATTGAAGAGCATATAGCTGTTGCAGAAAAATTCAACATTATGTTTTCAGATGCTGATATACTTTCTCCTAAACTTCTTCATTCGAAGACGGCGTCATTTATATGCAGATTTGAATTGAACCTCCCTGATGACGTTTGTGATGCTGTTTTTTATCATACAACAGGGCGAGTTGCAATGAATCCGCTTGAAGAAATATTATATTTTGCAGACTATATCGAAGAAAACAGAATAGATGATGAATGTGTTTCTCTAAGGGAAAACTACATAAGTTTTCTGAAAGAATTTGATCCTCGGCTTGCTTTTGATAAAGCATTGGTTTTGTCCTTTGACAGAACGATCGGAAATCTTATGAAAAAAGGTCATATAATTGATAAAAACACAGTAGAAGCAAGAAATTATTATTTAAAGAAAACATTTTTAAAATAAACGGAGAAGAAAATGGAAAAATTAACAAAAGAACAAGAATATGAAGTAGCAAAGTCTATGCAGAAAGCCCTTGAAGACAAAAAAGGCATGGATGTAACGATTTTAGAAGTTGGTAAAAAAACAGTTCTTACTGATTATTTTATAATTGGAACAGGTACGTCCAGCACACACGTAAATGCATTGGCTGATGAAGTTGAATACAAAATCAAAACTGATTACCAGATTGCTCCCATGAGTGTTCAGGGAAAAAGTGAATGGGTTCTTATGGACTACGGGTTTGCTGTTGTTCATATATTTACTGAAGAGGCAAGGAATCACTATAATCTTGAGCGTCTTTGGAAGGATGCTGAGGTTATTTACGAATAAACATTTTATTTAATAATATACGAACAAGGAGTAGCTTTTATGATCTTGATGAAATGCAGGAAATGCCTGAGAGAGCTTACTGATTATGATGAAACAGGTAAAGTTTATTGTGAACATTGTGGCAAAGAATGGAAATATGACATTGACAAACTTCCTCGTGAGGGAGTTCTGGAACTTGCAGAAGGAAAGTATGAAGGACTTATATTAAAAAACCGTCCCTTTGGAACAGGTAAACTTACGCTTCATACAGGCGAAGTTTACGAAGGAGAATGGACCGAAGGAAAACTTACTGGTAAAGGAAAACTTACTTCTTCAGACAGTGTTTATGAAGGTGAGTTTGAAAACGGTGTTCCAGGAGGAGAAGGTATACTTCGTTATAATAACGGTGATACATGTGAGGGATTCTGGAAGGACGGCGTTCCTCACGGAAAGTGCTTATGTATTTATTCAAACGGTGACAGATACGAAGGAACTCTTTCTGAAGGCGATTATCACGGAAATGGTATTTTGAAAACTGCCGAAGGTGAATATGAAGGAGAATTCGTTTCAGGTGAATTTTCAGGAAAGGGTAACATGGTTTATTCTGACGGTTCACTTTATAAGGGTGAATGGAAAGAAGGCAAGAAACATGGTAAAGGAAAATTCAGAGGTCAAGCAGGTTTCGTGTACGAAGGAGAATATGAATCTGATATCTTTCATGGTGAAGGAAAGTTGAATCTTTCAAATGGAGACGCTTATGAGGGACAGTTCCAGAACGGTAAATATCATGGAAAAGGTATTCTCAAAACGGAAAATTCAACTTATGAAGGCGAATTTGTTGAAGGCAAGAAGAATGGTCACGGAATTTTGACCTTGAAAGAGTCGGTTTACGAGGGAACTTTCGAGAACGATTCTTACTCAGGCAAAGGTACTCTTAAATGTACCAAGTATACCTATAACGGTGATTTCCAAAACGGAGAAAAAAATGGTAACGGAAAAATTGTTTACGTAAACGGCGATGAATATGAAGGCGGTTTTGTCAACGACTTGATTCATGGAGAAGGTGTTTATGTAACGTCCAAAGGCGATAAGTACGTTGGTACTGTTAGTAATGGAAAAGTAACTGGTGAAGGAAAAATCCAATACGCAGTTGGCGGTATTTATGAGGGTGCAGTTGTTGATTTTATAAGATGTGGCTTTGGTAAAATGGTAAATGATTCTTCTGAATATTCAGGCGAGTGGAAGGGTGGATCATATAACGGAAAAGGCACGCTTTTAGAAAACGGAGAGATTTACGAAGGCTCATTTAAAGATGGTGTTAAGCATGGTAGAGCCAAATGCAAATATTCTGAAACATCTTCTTTTGATGGAGAATATAAAGACGGACTTCCTTTCAAAGGTGTGTTTGTATCTGAGCTTGGAACTTTCGACGGCACGTTCAGGGACGGTTTTATTTTTTCAGGAACGTTGAATGCCCCCAATGGTGATATTTACAAGGGTGGTTTTGCAAATGGTAAATATGACGGACACGGTATATTGAAAACCGTGGATGGCGATGTGCTTGACGGTCAATTTGCTGAAGGTATACTTAACGGTAAAGGTAAGGTTGTTCATTCTAACGGTAAAACTGACGTTGGAGACTACGTAAACGGTTTACTTAACGGTAAAGGTAAGGAAATTCTTGTTGGCGGTGAAGTATATGAAGGCGAATTCAAAGATGGATTACGTCATGGTGAAGGCGTTTGTACGTTTGAGAATGGCGATGTATACGAAGGTGAATTCTCCGAAGGCAGATGTACAGGAAAAGGAGCTATAAAATATATTAACGAAGAAACATATGTTGGCGATGTTGTAGGCGGAAAAAGAGAAGGCTTCGGTGCTATGACTTATAATAATGGTGATGCATACGAAGGTGCCTGGGAAGATGACAGAAGAAACGGAAACGGCTCCATAATATTTGCAAACGGCGACGTGTATACCGGTGAGTTTAACGATGACAAAATCACGGGTAAAGGTTCGAAGCAGTATGCTAAAGGATCCTTGTATGAAGGCGATTTTGTTGATGGAAAACGTCATGGTGAAGGTAAGATAACTTGGAAAGACGGTAGTTATTATATTGGCGGATATGAAGTTGATAAAAGATCGGGCGAAGGAGAATTTGTATCGGCAAACGGTGATACTTACAAGGGTGGCTTCAAAGAAGGTCAGAAACATGGAAAAGGCTTCATGAAATATAGTAACGGAACTACCTACGAAGGCGGATATTTTGAGAATGAATATTCTGGTAGAGGGGTCCTCATAAGCGACGATGAGAATTACAAAGGCTCTTTTCTCAAGGGGCTCAAAGACGGTGAAGGCGTTCTTGAAACATCTTTCGGCAAATATGATGGAGGTTTCAAAGAAGGCAAAAAATCAGGTATGGGAAGATATGAATATGCATGTGGAGACGTTTACGTCGGAAATTTTGAAATTGGCAGACGTAACGGACACGGTGTATATACCTGGAGTACAGGCACTGTTTATGACGGAATGTGGAAAAACGGTAGAAGAAGTGGCGAAGGAAAACTTATAAAAGACGGTGAAATTATTTTTGACGGACTCTGGAGAGGGGATAACCCTGTGAGAGCAGACGAAGTTTTGGAAGATAATGAAGCATAATCAATTGAGTTCATGAGAGGAGAAAAATAAATAATGAAACATCGTTTCAGTGAGATAGAGCCAAAATGGCAAAAAAAATGGGAGGAAGCAAAACTTTTCAACGCTGAAAATAACAGCGCAAAGCCAAAATTCTATTCCCTTATTGAATTTCCGTATCCATCGGGTGCAGGTATGCATGTTGGACATATCAAGGCATATAGCGGACTTGAGGTTGTTTCAAGAAAACGTAGAATGCAAGGATACAACGTTCTTTTCCCAATAGGATTTGATGCTTTTGGGCTTCCTACGGAAAATTACGCTGTTAAAACAAACACCCACCCAAGAATTGTTACAGATACAAATATTGAGAAATTCACATCACAGCTTAAAAAAGTAGGATTTTCATTCGATTGGTCCAGAGTTATTGATACAACTGAAGAAAACTATTACAAATGGACTCAGTGGATTTTCCTTAAAATGTTCGAAAATGGTCTCGTCTTCAGAGATACTGCTTTAGTTAATTATTGTCCGCATTGTAAGGTTGTTCTTTCAAATGAAGATTCACAAGGCGGAAAATGTGATATTTGCAAAAGTGACGTAGTTCAGAAATCCAAAGCCGTTTGGTATTTGAGAATAACTGAATATGCCGATAAACTTCTTTCGGGACTTGATGACGTTGATTATCCTCTCAACATAAGACAGCAGCAAGAAAACTGGATTGGTAAATCCACGGGTGCTTTTGCCAACTTTAAAATCAAGGACACTGATGAAAAGTTAAGAATTTATACAACGAGATGCGATACGCTTTTTGGAGTAACTTTCATGGTTATTGCTCCTGAAAATCCTATTATCGATAAACTTTCTGACAGAGTTAGAAATATGGATGCTATCGAGGATTACAGAGCTGAATGTGCTAAAAAGACAGAATTTGAACGTACTCAACTTGTAAAAGACAAAACAGGCGTTAAGATTGACGGAATTGAAGCGATCAATCCCGTTACAAATGAAACTATTCCTGTATATATTTCTGATTACGTTATGATGGGATATGGAACGGGTGCCATAATGGCTGTTCCTGCTCATGACCAGAGAGACTATGAATTTGCTAAAAAATTTGGCATCGAAATTCGTCAGGTAATAAAGGGCGGCGATGTTGAAAAAGAAGCATATACGGGTGACGGAGAAATGATAAACTCTGGATTCCTTAACGGATTCACAAATAAGAAAGATTCTATAAACAAAATGCTCGAACATCTTACGGCAGAAGGAATCGGCGAAAAAGGTGTTCAGTACAAAATGAAGGATTGGGCTTTCAATCGTCAGAGATATTGGGGAGAACCAATTCCTCTTGTTCATTGTCCTGATTGTGGAATCGTTGCGGTTCCTTATGAAGAATTACCTTTGAAACTTCCCGTTATGGATAAATATGAACCTGGTGTTGGTGGTGAAAGTCCTCTTGCAAAATGCGAAGAATTTGTAAATTGCACTTGCCCTAAATGCGGAGGAAAAGCAAAACGTGAAACTGATACAATGCCTCAGTGGGCAGGTTCTTCGTGGTATTTCCTCCGTTATTGTGATCCTTGCAACAACGAGGAATTTGCATCACGCGAAATGAAATAATCAGCAATCCTGATTGGTGGATTGTACTGCTCACTGCGATAAACACAACTGCTGTGGTATTTATTGCTATTGTTCAAATCCGCATACAGAAACAGCAGACAAAACTTCAGGA
>JAZOCZ010000107.1:0-7562 GCA_045596755.1 Eubacteriales bacterium
TGATTATTCAAATATCGACACGTTACCCGTCGCAGATGACAAAACCATCAACTTTGTTCCTCTTGTAGCTAAATTGAAACCAACAACAGATGAAAACGGTAATGTAACCTCACAAAACATCAGATTTGGTACAGTTTGGTATTTCGATGACAATGCAACAGGAAACTCATGGTCAAGAGACGATGCAATGGGAACGTTGATGCTCCGTCTCAAAACAATTATCAAAGTAACAGATGGCAACGATTTCTACGATTATCTCTCTACTAACTATCCTGATTTCCTTTCAGAAATGCAAAGAAACTTAACAGAAAAAAGAGTACTTACGGATGAATACTTAACAAATAACGAAGCAAAAATCCTTGAGCATCTCAACTACTTCATTGCAAACTGGAAAGAACGCGGAACAGAAGATGATAATTATTGCAGACTTCCTTCCTTTGGCGGTGAGATTACTGAAACAAACCCCGCAGGAACCGTTGCGTTGCACTGCCCAGCTTTTTACTACTATTACGACGTAAACGAAAATGACAGACACGTTATGGAATATTCCGCAGTTTTGAAGGATATTCCCGCATCGAGTAACAACGAAAAACTTATATACATTCCTTACACTTCATTCCTTAAATATTCAAACGTTTGGGTTGCAGAAAAACCCGACGAAGCTGAAGTATATTGGCTTGGAGAAGTTAAAGAAGTATATACAGTAAACAAGCTCCTCGGAAAAACCGATGACTGATTACAAAAATTCGCTCGAACTGTGAAAACGGTTCGGGCGATTTTTGTTTTAAGGCATTAGGGATTAGGCATTAGGCATTAGGGAAGGAAATTTTTCTCCCGTCGGTCGAAAAATATAAAACATTTTTTCAAAAAGGTATTGATTTTTCTGTAAAAATGTGCTATTATATCTTGACTTTGTGAAAATGAAGTCAAAACACACATTGTCCTGTGTCGCGGGTTTGAAATTTCCGAGGTGAAAGGCGGAAAAATATTGCGGCATAAATCCAAAGACAATGGTGGGAGAAACCCAAACAGGAGGACATATCATGTCAGTTATCTCAATGAAACAGCTCTTAGAAGCAGGTGTTCACTTTGGACACCAGACCAGAAGATGGAACCCCAAAATGGCGGAATACATCTTCACCGAAAGAAACGGTATTTACATTATCGACCTTCAGAAAACCGTTAAAAAGGTTGAAGAAGCCTATATGTTCGTTCGTGATATCGTTGCTGAAGGCGGTACAATCCTTTTCGTAGGTACGAAAAAACAGGCTCAGGATGCCATCAAAGAAGAAGCACAGAGATGCGAAATGTTCTACGTTAACGTTCGTTGGCTCGGTGGTATGCTCACAAACTTCAAAACAATCAAAAAGAGCATTCAGAGACTTCGCAACCTCAACAAAATGGCTGAAGACGGAACATTTGATCTTCTTCCCAAGAAAGAAGTAGCTTCCCTCCAGAAAGAAATCGCAGACCTTGAAAAGAACCTTGGCGGTATCAAAGATATGAAGGACATCCCTGACGTTATCTTCATCGTTGACCCCAAGAAAGAAAAAACCGCTGTTGACGAAGCTCGCAAACTTGGTATTCCCATAGTTTCTATTGTTGATACAAACTGTGACCCTGACGAAATCGACTACGTTATCCCTGGTAACGACGATGCTATCCGTGCTATCAAGCTTATCTCTTCTGCTCTTGCAGATGCAGTTCTTGAAGCAAAACAGGGAGTTCAGATGACAGATTCTTCTGCAAGCGAAGAAGTTTCCTTCGAAGAATCCACAAGCGACGCTGAATAATTCAACAAATAAAGTTTTTGAAAGGACAAGGTATTATATTATGGCAATTACAGCAAAACTCGTTATGGAATTGCGTGAAAAAACAGGTTGCGGCATGATGGAATGCAAGAAAGCTCTTGCAGAAGTTGACGGCAACTTTGACGAAGCAGTTAAATTGCTCAGAGAAAGAGGACTTGCAGTTGCTCAGAAGAAATCCTCCAGAATTGCTGCTGACGGTGTTGTTGACGTTCTCAAATCTGAAGACGGCAAAACAACCGCTATTATCGAAGTTAACTCCGAAACAGACTTCGTTGCTAAAAACGAATCCTTCGGTGAATTCGTTAAAGGCATCCTCAGAACAATCATTGCTAAGAAACCCGCTTCTATAGATGAACTCAAAGCTCTCCCCTACGACGGCAAAGACGTTACCGTTGAAGCAGAGCTTAAGGACAAGATTTTCACAATCGGCGAAAACATCACTCTCAGACGTTTCGAAACAATCGAAGGCACAACTTCAACTTATATTCACGGCAAAGGTGCTGCTGGTGTTGTTGTTAAGTTTGAAGTAGAAGAAAGTGTTGCTGCAAAAGCAGAATTTGCAGAATACGCAAAGAACATCTGCATGCAGATCGCCGCTATGAACCCCACATACCTCTGCAAACATTGCGTTCCCGAATCTGTTATCGAAAGCGAAAAAGGAATCCTTATGACACAGATTCAGAACGATCCTGCAATGGCTTCCAAGCCCGCAGCAGTTATCGAAAAGATGGTTACAGGCAGAATCAACAAATTCTACACAGCTAACTGTCTCCTTCACCAGGCATACGTTAAAGAAGAAGCTATTGATATCGAAAAGTACACAGCAAACGTTGCTAAAGAACTTGGCGCAGATATCAAAATCGTTTCTTTCGTTAAGTATGAAAAAGGCGAAGGTATTGAAAAGAAAGAAGACGATTTCGCAGCTGAAATCGACAGACTCGTTAAAGGCGAATAATTCTTATTCAAATACAAACTTATTGCCCGACACTTTTGTGTCGGGCAATTTTTTTATTTTTCTGGGTCTTTTTGAAAAAAGACCCAGACCCAAAAACTTTAATAGCTATCGCGCTAACGTTCTGAAATATCACTTTTTTTAAATCTTAACAGTAGTGTGCCAGGTGATTACGATATCAGCCCTCCGCCTAAACCCATTTGAGTGGCTTCTCCACAGGATAAAATGTTATATTATCCATAAGTGTTATTCCGTTAAAGGTCATTGGACATGACGTATCAGCTAAAAATCTATACGCTTCTCCTTCGACTTTGAAAATACATATTCGTTCTTCATTCGAATACACTATACCTTTTAAATACAATATATCATCCACAAAATAATAATTTCCAACCAACCAATATGAATCATAACCTTTCATAAGGGAACATATGTTTGTTTTTGGATAAAACGTGAGGTGAATATTATGTTCCTCTCCTCCTGATGTCTGCGTTGCTACATATTCTTTTGAAAGAGTGTTGTTAAGATAATCTTTTGTAATTTGCTCCATATCATCCGTCATATATACTTCTTCATAGTCTGATACGAAGAAACTATTTGTAACATAGATAGATTTATTGAAATCTCGCTCCAAAATTCTCGATGAATAATATTCTCCACCTAAAACAATAAGTTCAAGATCTCTGTATGAAATTGATGCCCCCCTACCCGTAAACAACTGATTCCTGAAAATTTCAATTATTTCTTCTCTTTCACTGCTATCTTTCATTCCTGCGCAATAATACACACTTTCAGAAATATTTTTTCCGCTATATTTTTCGGGATCCTCCCCGCTTTTTTTCAACAATTCTGCCCCTTGTATAAACACCTTTGGAGAAGACAACGCCTCTATTCTGTAACATATGATCGTGTAAATATCACTCAAAACAAAATCGACAGCATAATTTTTCATGCCCCAATTATTGCGTTCAACATAATATCCATCTATTGCCGAGATGGTTTTAGTTTCAATATACGGAACTCTCCAAATCACTTCCGTCTCATCACCGTCCCAACCGTAATCTTCGCTTTTTGGATATCTTCTGTCAAACTCCGCACTTTCAGAGATATATCCATATTTCACCCTGCTTTCATATCCCTGCAAAATAATTTTATCATATTTCTGATAAATTCTTATACTATCCTGTATTATAAACAAAATTTCATCGTAAGTTAAAGACTTTATTTCTTCTTTTTCGTAGTTACTTTCCCAATAATTTTCAAGATATTCCTTCGAAATAACGGTTATTGTATTGTTTTCTTTATCCATTTCGTACATGGATTGAAATTCGTTTTTCAGCTCATCCTGAGGTGTTGGGGACGATTCCGAAACTTCGAGTTCTGTCATTGATTCGAAATAAAAAGACTGATGGGATATCTCGTAATCTTTTGTTCCTTCATCGGATTCATTAACGTAATGCATTTCGCAGCCAAGGATCAAAGATGAAGCCAGAAGCATTGATATTACAATCATAATAAATTTGGCATTACTTTTTTTCATAGCACATTTTCCTTTCACGAAATAATTTTTAGAAAAGGTGTATTTCCCTCTCCATGTTTACATTACATCATCTTCTTATCCGACTTTTATCAGTCTTGTTTCAAAGTTGTAAAATCTATAATTATTTTTGTGCCAACGTTAAGCTCTGATTCAAATATAAGTTCTAAAGCGTGGGACTGGGCAATAGTTTTGCACAAAGCAAGACCAAGCCCTGCCCCGCCCTCTGCCCGTGAACGCGATTTATCGGTTCTGTAAAAAGGCTCGGTTACGTGCGAAACCTGTTCTTCCGTCATGCCTTTTCCGTTATCTTCTACGATAATTTTGTTTTCAACGCCGTACACCCGTACGGAGCCGTTCTCACCGCAAGCCTTTATTGCGTTTTCAACCAAATTATAAAACAGCATGGAAAGCAATGTTTCATTTCCTTTTATTTTCATCTCGTCAACGTGGGATGAAATCGAAACACCATATTCTTCTGCCTTCAACAACAGTTTTTCAACAACGTCTTTGATGATTCCCGAAAGCTCCGTTTCCGTCATTTCTATTTTGTTTTCTCTTACAAATGCACCGTCCAACAATATTTCCGAAATCTTTTGAAGCCTTTTCGCCTCCGACATTATATATTTTGCGGCTGTGATTCGTTTTTCCTCATTCATAGACGTTTTTTCCAACGTCTCCGCATATCCGTATATACTTGTAAGCGGTGTTCTCATCTCATGAGCCATATTGTCAACAAGCATCTGTTTTATCTTTCCGTCCTGTTCCAAAACATCTATTTGCTCATTTATTTTTAACAACATAGAATTAAAACTTTTAGCAAGAGAAGTAAACTCATCGCTCCCTTTCTCCTCCGCTCTGACGTCAAAATCGCCTTTTTCGATAGAATCCGTTGTTTGCTTTAATTTTTCAAGCGGAAGCGACAATCTTTTAAGTATAAAATAAAGGCACACAGCCAAAACGGCGGAGACGCTCGTTGCCGTTACAAGGTATATTACCATCAAGGATTCAAATTCCGTATCTATATAACTATAATTCTTGCCGTAAATAAAAGTATATTCACCGTCGCATATTTCGGAAGATATCAAAATATGACGTTCCTCATGCATTTCCACGTGTTTGAGGCTGTTTTTTTCAATAACATAATCCGAAGTGAAATTCGTATACACAACTTCATCTTCGCTCATAAAACATATATATCTCTCTCCCTTATAATGATTGCCGTAGGATTGCATCAACAATACAGGACTTGAACTTTCATCAAGAAACCCGTAATCCCTCTCAAATGACAGAGCAACATAATAATGTTCGGCTTTTGCCGCTTCTTCGGCGTTTTTCACTGTTTTTTCATGGGTATAAACCGCAAGTGACATAATACCCAAATTAAGACAAAGTAAAAACAATATCAACGTAAAAACATACGTTTTTTGCCAAAATCTCATTTTCATTTCAACACCTATATTTCAAGTCTATATCCCGTTTTATACACAGTTTTCAGTTTATCTTCAATCCCCAATTTCTGCCTTAAACGCTGAATATGTACGTCAACCGTTCTTGTGTCACCTTCATAGTCGAAGTTCCAGACAAGGTCAAGTATTTTTTCTCTGGAAAGGGCGATATTCCTGTTATTGACCAAGGCTTCAAGCAAGGCGTATTCCTTTGGTTTTAAGATTATTTCCGTTCCGTTTTTAAAAACACGTTTGCTTATGAAGTTTATTTCTACTCCATCGAATGAAAAACTTTCAGAATCCTTATGTGTTCTTCTCAACACCGCTTTCACACGTTCCACCAACTCAAGTATCTCGAAGGGTTTCACTATATAATCATCCGCTCCAAGACGTAATCCCTTGATTTTATCATTCAGGTTGGATTTTGCCGTAACAAATATAACGCTAACGCCTTTTAACTCCTCCATTATTTCAAATCCTGAAATTTCAGGCAACATAACGTCAAGCAAAACAAGGTCGTATTTACCGCTATATGCTTTATTTAAAGCAGTGCTTCCGTCAAACACCTGTGCGCATTCGTGACCTACCAATTCAAGATTCAACTTGATAAGATCGTTTATCGGTTTTTCATCTTCGGCTATGAGTATTTTCGCCATTGTACTCCCCTCCTTTTTTTGTATTATACAATCAGGTTATTTCCAAATTGTAATCAAAAAGCGAGGTTTCCCTCGCCTTTATAGTCTGTTTATTCCAATGTATCAGCAAAGCCGAAAATGTCACCACCGTAGGAATGGTACGCCACTACCCTATTTTTATTTGGGTAATAAGCAAGAATCTGTCCAAAGGCTCCTCCCTTGGCGTGCCCGCCGCCTACAGTTTTTCCAAACTCGTATTCCTGTTTTTCTACAATATCTACCCATTCTTCAGAAATTATTCTTTTACCATTATAGACGCCTTTATTAAGGTAAAGCTGTCCTAATTTTGCCACGTCTTCTGTGTAAACGTAGAGTCCAGTGGCCCCCATTGGATATCCCTTCGGGCATTTACTCCATGCCATTTCACGGAATTTAAGCGGAGCAAACAAGTGCTCCAAAAGATAATCATCCATTTTTATTCCGCATTTCTTTGTAAAAACACGGGATAACAAATAGAAAGCCGCATCACTGTAATGAAATTCTGTACCTGGGGTGAACATGAGCTTCGTGTTAAATAGGTATTTAAGATAATCACCGTCACTGATAAAAGAGTGGTCAACAGCATCTATATCAAGGTATCCGTCGGAAAATCCGCATCTATGCTTCATCACGTGATGAACAGTCATTTTCTTCCACTTTTCGTCTATATCCTCAGGAATTTCATCTGCGAATATGTCGCAGATTTTTTCATCCATAGATATAAGCCCTTTATCGTACAACATTCCAATAGCCGTTACCGTATACGCCTTTGCGATTGAATAGCTGTTTTGAGCTCCATTAGCTGGAGTAATTACTGACGTTTCAGAAACTCCATCCTGAATTACAGTTATTTTATAGAAGCTACCGCCTCTTTTCCTTGCCGCTTCTACAAGCTTTTCCATCAAAGTTTTGTTTTCCATAGCCTTCTCCTTCAAAACACTTTTTGTATCTTTATTTTATACCATCTTACATAAAAAATCAAGTCATTTTTTGTTTTCAAAACATAACAATCAACTTTTTCAGAAATAAGAAAATTCAACATTATCTCATAAACCACATTTGTAAATTTAATTCAAACAATTCAATTTATATAATTTAATTCAAATAACTTAATAACTTAATTTTCGTGTTTCTTTTCAA
>JAZOCZ010000108.1:0-4298 GCA_045596755.1 Eubacteriales bacterium
GAATCCGTGTACCCTTCAATATGAATATCTGTATCGTAGTAAACAACACGGATAGGAAGAGAAGCTAAAGTTGCTTCACCAGAATCTGCGTTAATGCCTGTTTTTGTTATGGTAATAGTTGCTGTATTGGCTTCTTCATCAATGGTGTATTCAGCGGTAAATCCGTCTGCAAGTTCCATATGATCAAGTTCCCAATGGTTGAGAGCGTTAAGGTCGATAACTGCTTTTACAGATTGAATAGTTTCAATCTTTGTTGCATTAAGGTCCATCCAATAGAGAGAACCGCCGTAAAGTCTGTCAAGAGTTGGGTCTTTGGGCACAACCTTTATTGTGGAAGACTCAACGCCAGATTCAACCTTTACAAGTCTGATAACGACTGCTTTGTTGCCTGCGTTATCGGCAATTTCAAATTTAACTCTGTGATAGCCGTCTGCAACCGCAACGTCTTTTATAGACATTCTTCCGTTTGCAAATGTAACGGGTACTTCAACACCGTCAACGAATGCTTTAGCGGTAGATTTGTCAAGACCTGTTGCGTTTGTTTTTGTTGTGTTTTCAGCAACAACAGCGTTAACGTTAAGCTTGTTGCTGGATGTAAGTGTTGCAACTTCGTGTTTGTTAAGAGCAACGGTGTTATCGTTGTCACCTGCCAATTCAATTTTGCTGAAAGCAGGAGCATCTCTGTCATCAATAGCATCTGAGAAGTCTGCGCTGATGTTATCAATGTAGAGAGTTTTAGGCCCGTTGAGCGTACCGTATGTTTTCCAAAGATCGTTTGTATTTGTATGAGGGAGCATAAATTCGATGAAGCGGAAGTTGTTTGCATCGTTCTTGGATGAACTATATCCAAAGTTTGTTGTATCATTCAAACCAGGAATCAATATTTCTGAATACGCGCTTACGTCTATGGAGAAATATCTCCAGCCGGATTCATCTACAGTATTGTAAACTTCGGGCTGATTTAGAACAGATATGGTGTTTTTCTTGTCATATTTTCCGTCGCCGTTGGAATCGTACCAGTAAGAAACGCGAATCCACATATGAACGTATTCATCAGGAACGTAGAGCCAGAAACCGATGGATTTTGCGTTTTTAACAACGATTCCTTCGTCAAGATAAAAGCATGACTGAGCGTAACCACCACTGGGAACATTAGGAGCTGAAACAGGGTTCAAGAATATCTTTATGGAACCGTCACCGTCATGAACTTTGCCGTTTTTGGAAGTTGCGAAGGAAAGTTCCTGTGTAAAGCCGTCATCATTTCCGTTAACGTCTGCAATATTCCAGCCGTCAACGTCTGTTTCGTTTTCGAAATCAAAAAGGATTTCGGAGCCTTTGCCAAGGTTGAGAGCGGCTGTTGCAACAAGTGAAGTATCATGAACAAACGTTGCGGTTACTGTGCTTGTAAGGTCCTCAGGTGCGTTTTCTTCGGAAACAGAAGTGAACTTAAGTCCGTTAAAAGTTCCGAGAGCTTCGTTTGTAGTTGTCAAAGTAAAGTCTTCTGCTTTAACAACAACGTCGTGAATACCACCGTTTATCGTAGCATTGATATAGATGTTAACTTCTTTATCAAAAGGAACGGTCATAACAGATTGTGCAAATTTGATTTCTGTAGGGATAACTACTTCGATAGAAGCTTCGCCAACAACTTTATCTTCATACCACATTTGAGCCTTAACTTCGCCTGTTTTTCCATTGGAAGTGAAGAGACCTGTATTAGCATCAATAGTTCCCATGGACTTATCTTCCAAATCCCAAAATGCGCCGTCGGGAATTTCCGTTTTTGTACCAACAAGGTCTGTGCCTATAGCTGTAAACTGAACGGAGCTACCTGGTGTGTAATAATCAGCAGGAGCGGAAATAGTTGCACGTTCAAATGTGCCTGTTTGGGGAGCTGTGGAGATAACGAGGATACCATGTACAGTAGATCTTTCTGCACCGTCGGAAGGTGAGCAGTTAAGTTTAAGCTCTTCGCCTGGACGCTGTGAAAGTAATGAAGAGCAGCCGCCGCCGTCGCCGTTGATAGCAACAACACAACCGAGGGAAAGCATGAATTCGCCCATTTCATAGCTGTTGAAGCCTGCTGAATAAGGAACTTGACGACCATCGTTCATAACCATAACGAAGGTGCCGTCTGCTTTAATACCTACGAAAGAACGTGAAGCAGGATCTGATGTGTGGTTTTTCCTATATTGATTTACACCATCTTTAACGAGGAAGCCGAAGTTTGCAGGGATAACCTGTTCTTCCCAACCCGTGATAGGACTTGTAGTTGAACGGAGTTGAACCTTAGGCATATCTGCAGGTCTTGCGATACCGTCTTTTTCATCAAAGTTGATAACAACGCAGGTCTGTGCACCGTATTGATTGCCGTCACCAACTCCTTCAGCTGTTTCAAATTTATGCTGGCTGTTTGCGTATATTTGTCCGTTAAGAACCATATATCCGAGGGGTTCGCCAACAAGGTGTGGATTTTCTTTGTAATAGGTCGCAGCATAATAATTAAGTGAGAGATTCATAGCTGCGACAACGTTTACGGTGCCGTCTTCTGCGCACCATCCTTCAGGTGCCCAGAGTTTACCGTTTTCCTCTGCCCATTTTGCCTGTTCGGACATAATCTGAGCGCCATATTTACCAGCTTCAGGAATCATGCCCTTGTAGCTTGGGACAACTTGTGTGTAGGGATTAGAAAGGTCAACCTCTACAACGTGAGCAACCTGTCTGTGTGACAAGTCAGCATTGTTGAGAATAATTTCAGATTCTGCAATACCAGGTGCCAGATCGTAATCTTTTTTGCTGATAACTTTATAATAGTCATCAGTTGTGCTTCCTGCGTAATCAATGTCAATAAAGGTTTTCGCAGGAATAACTGTTCCCCAATCAACAACAGAATCACAAACTTCACAGTATGTTTTCCCTGTGAATCCTTCTTCTGTATACGTGGGAGCTACTTCATCAACCGATACGGGTGTATGAACGTGAGCTGTGCCTCTTTCTGCTTTGAAGTCAGCACCCAAAACATCGTATGCTGCGTATATTTCTGTATCAACGCTGAATTCTTCGTTGGAGAAAGCATTGAGAGTGTCTGATTTGTATCCGTTCACGTATGTGATTTCGCCCATATCAACGTCAACTTTAACGTCATAAGGCCAGAATTTATAGGTGTTCCAAAATTGTTCTGCATCGTATCCCACAACTTTAATATCTGTGTCATAGTATACAACGCGGATGGGGAGGGATGCAACAACAATTTCGTTTGTATCAATATTATAACCTTCGCGTTTGATTACAATTGTTGCTGTATTATCTTCTTCATCAACAGTATATTCTGCTATGAAACCGTCAGCAATTTCCATGTGGTCAAGTTCCCAATGGTTCAAGCTGTTAAGGTCGATAACCATTTTAATTTCTTTAACAGTTTCAATCTTTGTGGCAACAACGTCCATCCAGTAAAGTGAACCGCCATAAAGTCTGTCAAGAGAAGGATCCTTGGGAACAACCTTAACTGTTGAAGCATCAACACCTGATTCAACTTTAATAAGTCTGATAACAACAGCTTTGTTGCCCATATAGTCGGCAATTTCAAATTTAACTCTGTGATATCCGTCTGCAACAGCAACGTCTTTAATGGACATTCTGCCGTTTACAAACGTAACAGGAACTTCAACGCTGTCAACGTATGTTTTTGCTGTGGTTTTATCAATGCCAGTTGCGTTTGTTTTTTCCATGTTTTCAGCAACTACGGCGTTAACAGTAAGTTTGTTGCTTGATGTAAGAGTAGCGATTTCATGTTTGTTAAGAGCAATAGCCTGATCAGTGCCGCCTGAAAGCTCAACCTTGCTGAAAACAGGAGCATCTCTGTCATCAATAGCATCGGAGTAGTCTACGGTAATATTATCAACGTAGAGAGTTCTGGGACCATCGATAGTACCGTATGTTTTCCAAAGTTCTAATGTGTGCGAGGGGGGGAGAAGGAATTCAATGAAACGGAAGTTTTTTGCATCGTTTTTGGAGCTGTTGTATCCAAAGTTTGTTTTGTTATCCAAGCCCGGGATCAACACAGATGAATATGCACTTATGTCAGCGGAGTAATATCTCCATCCCGATTCATCAAATTTGTTGTAAACGTCAGGCTGGTTAATAACGTTAGCATTGTTTCTCTTTTCATACTTTCCGTCGCCGTCGGAATCGATCCAATAGTATATACGAATCCACAAATTAACGTATTCATCAGGAACGTAAACCCAGAATCCGATGGATTTTGCGTTTTCAATAATAATTCCTTCATCAAGGTAGAG
>JAZOCZ010000109.1:0-2697 GCA_045596755.1 Eubacteriales bacterium
GCAATGGGAATCGTATAAAGAGAAATAACACTATAAGAGAGCAATGAATAAATTATCCGATGCGAGTTACACGGTATTATAAACTACAATTTATCGAATTGTTTTGTGTCGACATCTAAATCGGTGCAACTTGCCAAAAAAGATTCCATAGTCGATATAGGTTTGGCTATGGAATTTTGCTTTTTATGTGAAAAAAAGTTTGTTTTTTCTTTTTAAAGCATATTTAACCTTATTTTGGATAAAATTATAAGGGAATATCCCCTTAAAGAGTTGACAATGCCCTTGTTGTGTGCTATAATTTAAGGGAATTATGCGGAGGTAATGAAATGAGACCCTTTAATTATACGAAAATCAGCGAAAATAAATGGGATTCCGAGCTGCTCGGCTTGATTGCCGCCATTTATAAGGAAGCTGGAAAGCAAGAATTGTACTTGAAGCAACGCCCAGAGGAGCTTGAAAAACTTGTTGAGATTGCAAAGGTACAAACCACCGAGGCTTCCTACGCCATCGAGGGCATCGTTACCACAAGCACCCGTATTCGTCAGTTAATGGGAGAAAAAACCACGCCGAGAAACCGCAATGAGCAGGAAATTGCTGGTTACCGTGACGTACTGAATATTATTCACGAGAGCTTTGATGCCATACCTCTGACACCCAACTATATACTTCAACTTCACAAAATTCTTTATAGTCATATGAACAACCCTATGGCGGGTAAAACCAAAAGTGTTCAGAACTATGTAAGCGCAACTTATCCTGACGGTCATACTGAAACATTGTTTACGCCTCTGGCTCCCTTTGAAACGCTGGAAGCGTTGGAAACCATTTGTAATGAATATAACCGTGTGATTGGGAATATGGAGCTTGAACCCCTGATTGCCGTTCCTACCTTTATACACGATTTTCTTTGCATTCATCCATTTAATGATGGTAATGGCAGGATGAGTCGACTTCTCACAACTCTCCTTCTTTACCGAAATGGATTCTACGTTGGAAAGTATATTTCGCTTGAAGTCAAAATAGCAAAAAACAAAGATTTATATTACGATGCCCTGAGGCAGGCACAGAAAGGTTGGCACGAGGGAGAAGCGGATGCTCTACCGTTCATCAAATATCTACTTGGCACAATTCTTTCCGCATACCGTGATTTTGAAGACCGATTTGCTCTTGTAGAAAACAAACTCCCTTCGCTCGAAATGGTGAGACGGGCAACGATGAATAAGATTGGCCGCTTCAAAAAACAGGACATTATGGAACTTTGCCCGTCCCTAAGTATCAGCTCGGTAGAGGGCGCACTCCGTAAGCTCGTTGCCGAGGGCGAACTGGAACGTGAGGAAAAAGGAAAGAATACCTGCTACTATCGGCTCAAATGATAAATGCCCTTGAAATATGCGTATTCCATTAGATAATAATTATGATAAAATAAATTTGTCAAAGAAATCAGGGCGGAAGGGGTAATTTATGGGAACTTCATTTGCAAGCATACACATTTTTGATAACAAGGAATTTCAAACAAGTTATTGCGAATTTCGATCGTTTTCGGATGGGTGGCAGACTTGTATTACCGATTTTTCCGACAAAGACTTGGAATACTCTTTAAAGGTTGCGAAATTGATTTCCAAACAGACTTCTTCGCCTGTTCTCTATTTTTATATATTTGATAGTGAATATATCTACTTTGAATTTTTACAAAATGGGAAAATCGTAGCTCGATATTCAGACGATGAATTCTCGACCAATAAAAATCTATATGGTATACCGACGTTGCTTGGATATGGAGATGGATATAAAAAACGTCTGTCCAAAATTTTGAATTGTGATGATGCTGATGAAAAGACAGGATTATTGGAAGAGTATTTTGGCGTTTGTCTTTTGCCTTTTTCAGAATGTTTTTCTGATATCGCAACGTTAAAAAGAACAAAGGACGATAAATTATACAATGAATTTGTCGAGAAAGAAAAAGCTATATATGGTAAAAATGCTTCTATTGTTCTTGAATTGGTAGCTGAATACAAAGGAAAAATATTTTGGGATTACTTCGGTAGTTTTACTCAAAAAGAACACTGCTATCTGTTCGGATATGAAAGTGAAAGAGCCGAATTAACTCCTGTTCGATTTTGTGGCGAACAGCTTGAGGCAATCTCTGAAGAAGAATTCAATCAAAATAGAATATTGCTAAATCACGAATATGAGTTTTGCAAAATTGAATACGGCATAACTTGCTATGCCATGTTCAATGATTCGGCGCCAAAGCAATATGCAAACAAAAAAATGAAATTGCCAAATCATTTATATCCTTTAGGTTTTGATACGAAAAACAGACTTGTTTTAATGGGTGGACAGAAAATATATATTGCAGACGAGGATATGAAAATTATTGCTAAAAGCTCTATCAAAGGCGACTGCGTGGATATGATAGGGGATTTTGTTTTGACAGCTTCGGGTGACAGTTTTTGCGGTTATGAATATGATCCTAAAGCAACCGTTAGGATTTATCGGCTGAACGAAAAATAACCGACATCTTTACACAAAACAAATCAAAAGACACCCTAAGGGCTACTTCTCATAAGGATGTTAAACGGGGCTGTTGCAAGTGCGAAAAAAATTCGCATTTGCAACAGCTTTTTAGTTTGCTGGAGAAAAAATGACGGAAAAAACAAAAAAATCCTCCAAAAGAGGATAAAAATTGCATAACGA
>JAZOCZ010000110.1:0-10429 GCA_045596755.1 Eubacteriales bacterium
TTACTTCTGCCATGATATATTTCCCTCCCTCCAAAAGAAAGTACAGCGATAATACTTTTGTATTCTAACACAAATAAGTTAATTTGTCAACAATAAATGTATATAAACTTATTTTGCGATGGCTGCTTTTGCTTTCTCTGCTAAGGATGCAAATGCTTCTTTGTCACAGATAGCGATTTCAGAAAGCATTTTTCTGTTGAGGTCAATACCTGCAAGTTTGAGACCATGCATAAATGTAGAATAGTTCATTCCACAAACTTTAGCCTGCGCAGAGATACGAGTGATCCAAAGTTTTCTGAAATCTCTCTTCTTTGCTTTTCTGCCTGCAAAAGCATAGTTACCGCTTTTCCAAACAGCCTGTTTAGCCATTTTAAAATGTTTGCTTTTTGAACCCCAATAGCCTTTTGCAAGCTTTAAAATTTTATTTCTTCTTTTTCTTGTCATTAAAGCGCGTTTAATTCTTGCCATTTTCGTTTACCTCCTAATAAAAAATGATTAACCGTAGGGAAGAAGCTTCTTGAGCTGTGCAGCATTACCAGAAGCAACATAACCGGAATTTCTAAGAATTCTCTTACGTTTAGGGGCTTTTAAGCCGAGTTTATGTCTTTTTCCCGAGTGGTTGTACTTGATTTTACCTGTAGCGGTAAACTTGAAACGTTTTGCTGATGCGCTATGAGATTTAATCTTACCCATTTTGATCATTTCCTTTCTTAACTTTTGTTTGTTGATTCGTTTTCTTGGGAGCAAGAATCATAATCATGTTTCTGCCATCCAGAAGAGGTGCTTTTTCTACGGAGCATATTTCTCCGCATCCTTCGATAAATCTTTTTAAAAGCTCACTTCCTCTTTCAGGATGTGTGATTTCTCTGCCCATGAATTTTAAAACGACTTTAACTTTATTTCCATCGTTTAAAAATCTGTTTGCATGCTTAAGTTTGGTTTCAAAATCGTGATTTTCGATTCTGCATCTGAGCTGAATTTCTTTGAGTTCAACAACCTGTTGCTTCTTCTTGCTTTCTTTTTCGCGTTTTTCTTTTTCGAACTTGTACTTTCCAAAGTCCATTACTTTGCAAACGGGGGGAGTTGCCTCCGGTGCAATTTCAACCAAGTCAAGATGCTCGTCGGCTGCGATATCCAACGCTGCGGAAAGAGACATTATTCCGAGTTGTTGTCCGTCATTACCGATAACACGTACTTGAGAAGCTTTAATTTGATCGTTGATAAGGGAACGCTTACTGATAAATTCCACCTCCAATGTTTTTCCCAAAAAAAATGTGCGGAGAAGAACATCCGCACAATCAAACAGCAAACAAAAAATGTTTGAAGAATTGTATTAGCCACATACACCACATGTATGGGCGAGAACGGAAGTTCTGCTTCTTTGTGAATCAAGTATATCATATTGGAGAGCGTTTGTCAATACCTTTTTTGGATTTTTTTATTAAATAACCTCAAAAAACATATAAAAAACTAAAAAATTATTTTGAATTTCTTGATTTATATTTTCATGTTGTTTTTTTGAAAACTGAATATTTGAAAATTCTTTCTAATAAGTTGCATACGAATAAAGCGGGGAAGGAGAGGATTATCCAAAGTGCGGTGAAAGGAACGCATATTTGTCCCAATAAATTAAATGGAACTGATGAATAATCCCAAACGTTCATTTTGAAAATCAAATTAAAAACAACACCTATTATGAGTTCTATTGCTGTTATAATAAGACCGCCAATGATCGCCTTAATAAATATTTTTTTCTTTTTTAAAGGATTAAAACAATTACAAATCAAATCAATAAAAGAAAGAGAAAGACCACCAGCTATAAACATTGAATAATGTGAATGCCCACTTGCGGTTATTTCTAAAAAGTAATATATACTTCCACCGAGAAAAAATAAAAGTAACAATTTAATGGGGTGACGCAACTTTGTGTTCATTGGCAATATCTCCTGTTTTTTTATTCAGGGATAGTATTGCCTTAAAACGGTAAAATATACTTTAGATGATTTTAAAGTTAAAAAAACGGTTTAATAAGTGAATTTTATTTCAAAAGCGTAACTATAACCATTTCAGGACGGTTAAAAAGTCTTATAGGCATTGAACTATTGCCCAAACCTCTGTTTATTATCACTTTTGTTTTGTCAAAAGTGTGTACACCACTTGTGTACTTGGGAAAGTATCCTTGTTGTGGGGCAAAAATCGGACCAATGAATGGAAAAATCCATTGTCCACCATGGGCATGTCCGGTGAAAACAACGTCCACTTTCGCTTTTCGGTAGACGTCGAATATTTCAGGTCTGTGAGAAATAAGTAGAGTAAAATATTCGGATTTTTCTTTTATATTCAACAATTCCTCAAAGGTTTTATTTATGTATTCATCAAGTACAACGTTGCTTCCACCCCAGAATGTCGGGTCTTTTAAACCGATTATTGAAATCTTATCACCGCTTTTTTCTAAAATTTCAATTCCACTATCAAGAACTGTTACGCCTGAGCGAATCAATGATTGCCTTATATACGGGTAGTAATTCGATTTGCATTCATGGTTTCCAGGCGTGTAATATATAGGGTATTCTCCAACAAGGGAATCGAATATCTTCATCACTTTTTTTAAATCTTTTTCGTAGCTATATCCAAAGTTATACCAATGGTTGTAACAATAGATAATATCGCCGGAAACTACAATAAAATCTGGATTTTCTTCTTTTATCATAGAAATTATTTTGTTCTGATTTTTTCCAAAACTCTTTCTGTGTATATCTGTTAGATGAAGAACTTTTGTGCCATCAAATGAATTAGGTAATCTATCAAATTTAATACTATATTTTGTTTTCTGAATTCCATAATTTTGTATGTAAACAAAAATGCAACACAGTGTAAGAAAAACAATTGATAAAACAATGTATAAATAAAACATATTGATTTTCTCCTTGAACATATTTTTAGAAAATAAAAGATGAAAAATATAATTTTCTTATTGATTATTTGAAAATATAATGATATAATGATATAGAAATTTGGAGGGTGAATTATGTATAAAATTTTTAAACGATTTTTTGATGTGTTTTTTTCTTTGTTTCTTTTGCTAATTTTGTCTCCCGTTTTGCTTATTTGCTTTATAGCAGTAAAGGTTGATTCTTCCGGCCCTGCGATATTCAAACAGACGAGACTTTGTAAACACGGAAAAGAATTTACAATGTATAAATTCAGATCTATGCATGTTAACTCCGAACATACGGGAACAGGTGTATATTCTTATAAGGGAGACAAGAGAGTTACAAAAGTTGGAAATATACTTAGAAAAACAAGTCTGGATGAATTACCTCAACTTGTGAATATTTTGAAGGGCGAAATGAGTTTTATCGGTCCGAGACCTGTACTTACATATCATCCGTGGCCTTTTGAGGAATATACGGAGACGCAGAAGAGGAGATTCAACGTTCGTCCAGGTATAACGGGACTTGCTCAGGTTAATGGAAGAAAGGCTGCCCTTTGGGATGCACGACTTGAATTTGACGTTGATTATGCAGACAATCTTTCTTTAATGATGGATCTTAAAATCTTTTTCAAAACCATCGTTTCCGTCCTTAAAAGCGAAAGTAATGAAAACGTTGGAGAAACAGTTGGATCTAAAAAATAAAACATTATAATCGGAGATTTTAAAAATGTCCTTGAAATTGATGTATATAACAAACCGAACAGACGTAATGGAAATTGCTGAAAAATACGGTGTTGACAGAATTTTCATTGATATGGAAACTCTTGGCAAAGAGGCTCGTCAGCCCAATATGGATACAGTAAAATCCTTTCATACCTTGGAGGATATAAAAAATGCGCGAAACGTATTGAAAAAGACAGAAATTCTCGTAAGGATAAATTCGATTTGGGAAGGTTCTGAAAATGAAATAAATGAAGTAATATCCGCAGGTGCGGATATCATAATGCTTCCATTTTTCAAAACCGCAAACGAGGTTAAAAAATTTATAGAATACGTTGATGGAAGAGTTAAAACATGTCTTTTATTTGAAACAGACGGTTCAGTTGATAACGTTGACGAAATTATATCCATTTCAGGTATTGATGAAATACACATTGGCATAAACGATATGCATTTATGCTATAAAAAAACTTTTATGTTTGAACTTCTATGCGATGGTACTGTTGAATATTTGTGCAAAAAATTTCAATCCAAGAAAATACCGTATGGATTTGGCGGTATAGCTCGCCTTGGACTTGGAGACGTGCCAGCCGAAATGATAATTGCCGAGCATTACAGACTTGGTTCATCTATGGCAATAGTTTCCAGACAATTTTGCAGAATTGAAAACGATACATATATATCTGACGTAGAGAGCATCTTCGAAAGTGGTATTAAGGAAATAAGAGAATATGAAAATTCTCTTTTGGAAAAAGATGAAGCATTTTTCGAAGAAAACAGAAAAAAATTATCTACGGCCGTAAGCAAAGTTGTTGAAAGAAAATTGGCTGTTGCTTTGTAATATATTTTAATACATAATCTCTCATAAATCAATAGGAAAGCGGAAAATATATATTTTTTTATGTATACAAATGATAATTTCAAAATCGTTGAATATGATGTTGCAGTAATTGGCGGTGGAGCTGCAGGGTTGATGGCGGCCATCACTTCTGCAAAGGCAGGGAAAAATACAGTTCTAATAGAAAAAAACGGTTTCTGCGGAAAAAAACTTAATATTACAGGAAAAGGCAGATGTAATGTCACAAATAATTGTGATAATCAGACTTTTTTAGCAAACGTAACGAGAAACAATAAGTTTTTATATAAGTCTATTTCGTCCCTCTCCACATTTGACCTTATGGACTTTTTTGAATCTGCAGGAGTACCTCTCAAAACAGAGCGTGGAAACAGAGTTTTTCCTGTTTCTGATAAAGCTCGTGATATAACCGATGCTCTTGTTAACGAGGCGAAAAAAAACAAGGTTTCTTTCCTTTATAAACGAGTTGACAAAATTATAAAGAAATCGTTCGGAGAAAAAGAACGTTTTGAGATTGAAGTTTTTGATAGTCATACGTCAATAATCAGAGTTCGGTCTGAATCCGTTATCATTTGTACCGGTGGATTGTCTTATCCCAAAACAGGTTCTACAGGGGATGGATATAAATTTGCCGCATATTTTGGTCATAGCATTGTTCCTCAGGTTCCATCATTGGTTCCTTTGGAATCTCCGGACGTAATGTGTAAAAAAGCCATGGGGCTTTCTTTAAAAAACGTTGGTGTCAGATTTATATCTCAAAGTGGAAAATGCTTATACTCTGCTGAAGGTGAAATGCTTTTTACTCACTTTGGTGTTTCAGGTCCATTAGTTCTTTCAGCATCAGCACACTTGCACAATTTAAAAGAAAAAGTTACTCTTTATATTGATTTAAAGCCTGCTCTTGATGATATAACTCTTGATAAAAGACTTCTGAAAATTTTTTCTGAATCACAGAATAAAGACTTTATAAATTGTCTGGATAGTCTGCTCCCTCAAAAGATTATTGAACCAATAGTCCATTATTCAGGCATTCCGGAAAGGAAAAAGGTTAATCTGATAACCAAAGAGGAAAGAAAGAATCTTCTTAATATTATAAAAAATTATCCCGTGAACATTTCTTCCTTCAGACCTATTGATGAAGCAATAGTTACTTCTGGTGGTATAAACGTTAAAGAAATAAATCCCTCTACAATGGAATCAAAATTGGTAAAGGGCTTATTTTTTGCAGGCGAAGTTATAGATGTGGATTGTTACACGGGAGGGTTTAACCTTCAGGTTGCATTTAGCACGGGGTTTGTTGCAGGAAATAACGCATAAAATTATTTTACTATATCATTTATGGCATAAACCAATTCTTCGCATTCTTTGAATGTGTTTTTTTTGCCTATGCTTATTCTTACAGCACCGAATTCACCTGTTTGAAGTTTCTCATGTGCGAGTGGTGAACAATGAAAACCGCTTCTGACACAAAATCCTTTGTCTTTGAGACGTTCAGAGAATTTGTCAGAAGGAATTCCTTTAGCATTAAATAAAATAACGGGAACGTACTTGTTGGAATTCTTTTCAGAATATCCGTATATTGTCAGGTTGTTTATCTTTTTTAAATTGTTTATTGTAAATATGTATTTTTGAAAATCATAACCTTTGTCAAAAACACATTCTTTTAATGCAATATTCAACCCTGCGAAATCATGAACGTTACATGTTCCTGCCTCCAGCCTTTCTGGAAGGTTTAAAGGCATTGTTTTTTCCAGCGACATCGAACCTGCACCACCTTCGATTATGGTTTTGAATTCTAAACGTGATTTTGGATTTACAATCAATGCACCCGTTCCCATTGGACCGTAAAAGCCTTTGTGCCCTGGTATGCATACGACATCAATATTACTATTTGATAAATCAATGGGTATATAACCTGCTGTCTGAGAAGCGTCAAGAATAAATAAAGTGCCATTTTTATGGGATGAATTTGCCATTTCTTCAACAGGTAATATTCTTCCGCAAACGTTTGATGCGTGTGTTACAACGGCTATTGAAGTATCTGTAGTTATTGTTTTTTTGAATTCATACAATGTATTTTCGTCGTTTTCTATATCCGTGCAAAACACACATGTTTTTCCTGTTGCTATGGCAGGTCTGTATACGGAGTTATGTTCCAGATCTGAAATTATAATTTTTGAGTTGTCTTTATATAGCCCTTTTATAGCCATATTAAGAGCATAAGTTGAACTTGGACAAAGGATAACGTTTTCAGGATCGGTTGAAAAAAACTTCGCCAATGTTTCTCGTACCGAATATAATACTTCTGAGGCGTAAACTGAATATTCATGTTCACTTCGTCCTGGATTTCCGCACCTTGATAATGCCTTCGTTATTTCATTTATAACGCTTTTACTCTTTGGAAAACCAGTTGCTGCGTTATCGAAATATTTAAGTGCATTTTTTCTTTTTATTGGAATCATTGTTCGTCACCCGAGAAGCCGATTATTCTGATTCCCGATTCCATAAGAATCTTTTCAGCTCTTCCTTTCTCGAGGGATTCTACTTTTAAACCATAACCGCAACCACGTAACTCTTTTATATTCCCTGATTTGACAAGCGATGATTTAATTCCGTTTGCTTCAAGTAATTTTTTGCCTTTTAATGCATATGTAACGGAAGATAATATAAATATATAATTCATGATAAAGTTTCTCCAATTTTGGCTTTATAAAGGTCTACATAAATATTATATTCAGATTATTCTTCCGATGACAAATTCCGACAGGAACGTTTGGTAATCAGGACAGATAATATTTCAAAATTTGCTGTTCCAATTTGTTTCTGAATTTTGAGTTTATCGGATGAGCAATATCGATATATTTTCCTTCGCTGTCTTTTCTGTTAGGCATGACAATTAACTTTTTGTCTTTGTTTTCCACAAGTTTTACGTCGTGCAAAACGAGTTCATCATCGAATGTAACGGAAAAAATTGCTTTCAACGGACCATCGGTGAATTGTTTTCTTAAAACGATTTGTGTTATATTCATTTTTTAAATCCTTTCTTCTTTTATATAAATATATTTTTGACAGTTTTGAAGTTATTATTCCATGAGTGTTGAGTAACACTTGCTTATTTTTTATTTGAGGGGACATCTATATGAAATTTCAAAAATATAAAAATAAAAAAATATATTTTCTGGGCATTGGCGGCATAAGTATGTACGCTTTGGCTTTATTGATGGAGAGCAAGGTTGCATACGTTTTCGGATATGATAAGGTTAAAAGTGAGACCACGAAAGTCCTATCTGATAAAGGTATACCCATTTATTATGAGCCGTCTATAAACAATTCGTTCGGTGCTGATATTTGTGTATGTACAGCAGCGATAGGGGAGTCGGATGAGGAATTCCAGAACGTTTTGAAAAACAATATTCCTATAATCTATCGTGGGGAATTTTTGGGAGAAATAATTGATTGCTTTGATAATTCCATTGGTATTTCAGGGACTCACGGAAAATCAACGACAAGCGGAATTTTGTCTGAAATATATTTGGCAGACAAAGAGAAAAATCCAACTATTTTGTTGGGAGCAATTTTACCATCAATAGATTCTGCGTATTATCTCGGAAATGCAAAAGATCTTATTTTTGAAGCTTGCGAATATAAGGATTCTTTTTTGAGCTTCCGTCCAAAAACTTCCGTGATTTTAAACGTGAGATTAGATCATACCGATTATTTCAGCGACTTAAACAGAATTAAAGAGTCTTTTGTAAAATATGCCTCATCTTCTGAACAAGTTGTTGTAAATATGGATTCTCCAGATGCTTTGGAATGTGCCCAAAAGAGCGGTAAACGTGTTATTACATACTCAATAAATAGTGATAAAGCTGATTGTTATCCGTCTGACATTTCTATCAAAAGAGAGAAAACTACGTTTGTATTGAATTACAAAGAAAAAGCTATTGCAGAATGTGAAATTTTCATCCCTGGTGAACATAATTTCTCAAACGCCCTTGCGGCTGCTACAGCTGCTTTAGCTTGTGGTATCTCGACAGATTCTGTTGTGAAAGGTTTGAGAAATTTCAGAGGTATAAAGAGGAGATTTGAATTTTTAGGAAAAGTCAACGGTGCACATATATATGATGATTATGCACATCATCCGGACGAAGTTTTGTCTACACTAAAAGCTGCGGAAACTCTCGGATTCAAGAAAATTGTTTGTGTATTCCAACCGCACACTTATACAAGGCTTTCAGACTTTTTTGATGATTTTTCTAAAATATTTGGAGAAAGATGCGAGAATGATAATTTTGAATGTATCTTCTTGCCAACTTATGCTGCTCGCGAGAAAAACACTTTGGGATATGATACAGAAAAGTTATCAAATAACGTGAAAAAAAGTATCTTTATAAATTCTTTGGATAATGCTGCAGAGTATATAATGAAAAACGCAAATGATAATGAGATGTATATTCTTATGGGTGCAGGTGACGTTAATCATATTTCTAAAAAATTATTATTTGATGTTGAAAAATAAGGGAGCATAACTTGATTTATGGGCGATTCTCGATATATTACGGCTGATGAGATTCTTTGTACTGCCTTGGATGTTGGGGAACATATTTTAAGGCATGGTGGAGAGGTTTATCGTGTTGAAGATACTATAAACAGAATATGCATTTCTTATGGCGCAGAACATGTTGAGGTTTTTTGTATAACTTCCGTTATAATTTCAGCAATACGAATGCCTGACGGTGAATATTCATCGCAGATAAGAAGAGTTTACGATTCAGATAATAACTTATGTAAACTTGAAATGCTTAATGAGGTTTCAAGAAAATTATGTAAAAATACACCGCCTCGTGAAGAAGCGATGAGATTGATTGAAAGTGCAAAAAATGCATCTCCATACTCGGATTATATTGGATATTTAGGCGCATGTATTGCTGTAGCCGCATTTATTATGTTTTTTGGTGGAAGCTATCGTGATGCTATTGCCGGTGCAATAATTGAATCACTTCTTTTGATTATTGCTAAATTTATTCCAAAACATCTGAACAAAATTGCTATAACAACTGTTCAATCCTTTGCCGCAGGTGTATTGTCAATTGTTTCTGTTGGTGTAGGATTGGCTCAGAATACAGATAAAGTTATGATTGGAACAATAATGATATTGATTCCGGGAATTGCATTTGGAAACTCTATAAGGGATATTTTTAATGGGGATTTGATTTCAGGTGCATTGCGTTTATTCCATTCGTTGATTGTTGCAATAGCCATTGCCTTTGGATTTATGGTTGCATTGCTTTGGTTCGGAGGAAAATGAAATGGAATATTATGTTACAACGTTGATTGCTGCCACATTTGGAACACTTGGTTTCGGAATGCAGTTTAAAATAAAACCGTCTGCTCTTGCTGTGTGCACTGCGGGTGGTATGTTAAGTTGGAGCATTGTGCTCATTTCTGATTATTTAGACTGTGGTATATTTACTTCCAATTTACTTGCATCTATATTCGCAATTATTTTTTCATCGTGTGTAGCAATTAAATTAAAGCTACCATCAACAGTGTTGCTTACACCTTGTATTGTTCCATTGGTTCCTGGAGGAAGCCTATATTATACGATGGAAAGTCTTATTTGGAAGGATTATGATAAGTTTTACGAATACGGAACGTCTGCATTACTAACTGCAGTTGGCATTGCGGGAGGAATAATTATTGGTTCAATCTTATTTTCAGCATTCCGCAAGCCTTTTCCAAAGATAACAAATTTAAACCGTATTATATATAAAGGTCAAATCGAACAAATAAAAAAAGAAAATCACTCGAAAATACATTATATGCGACTAAATAAAGAACCATTTTGCATGATTGAAAATGGTCGTAAAAAAGTTGAACTCAGACTTTATGATGAAAAAAGACAACAAATAAAAGTT
>JAZOCZ010000111.1:0-1848 GCA_045596755.1 Eubacteriales bacterium
GAAAGCAGCTCATTGAAAGACCGCATTTTGTTGGAAAATATCCCTTCGGGCAGGGAGTATCTACAACCTATTATCCATGCAATGAAGCAAGGGAAGAAACTAAGGATAGAATACTTGAAATTTGGTAAACAGGAAGTACGCCGAATTATAGTTGAGCCATACGCAGTCAAGGTTTTCAAACAACGATGGTATTTGTTGGCCAATGACAACAAATGGGAAATGCCTGCCGTTTATGCACTCGACCGCATCGTTTCTTTAGAAGAAACAGACGAAAAATTTGAATACCCAATGGACTTTGATGCGGAAGCCTTCTTCAAGGATTGTTACGGTGTGTTGTGCGGAACGGATGACAAAGCACAAAAAATAGTTATCCGAGCCTACCCTCCGTATGTCAACTACCTACGGACACTTCCGCTTCATGCCTCACAACAGGAAATACAAAGCACACCTGAGTATACGGACTTCGAGTATTTTCTCCGTCCTACTTTCGACTTCCGCCAGGAATTGCTTTCACAGGGTGATGAAGTGGAGGTAGTGGAACCACAAGGATTCAGAGACGAAATGAGAGATATGGCGCAAAGAATCCTGAACAGATACTCCTTATAATGCTTTTGAACAAAACTCATCTTCAGAAGCGCAGAACTTCAGACTTTCTGAAAATGAAACACTTGCACTGCCGTTCCGTACTGAAGAAAATAAAGAATTAATTCTTTTTCGAAAAGACCTAATTGTTTTTCAAAAACGTCGGGACGTTTTGATCCAAACGCCGAAGCGTTTTTAAAAAACGTCGGGGCGTTTTTGGGAAAGAATGCAAAATTAAAAATAAATACACACGTATAAAAAAACATGCGCCACCATAAACGAGCTTCCGCTGAAAGACGTATGGTCTTATCGCAACAAGACGTATGGTCTTACCACGACAAGGCGTATCATCTTATCAAGAAAAGACGTATATAGGAACTTCAGCACGGAAGTTCAGCATAAGCAATTCATTTCCAATCAGTCTGAACTTCCTGAAGAAGCAAAAACACTTTTTATTCAAACCTGCAAAAAGATGATATTGCATCTATAGCATACTATATCTTAGTCATCAATCGTTTTGCTTCTTTCAATTCCTTCTGCAAAAGGCGTACTCGTTCTGCCAAGTGTTCTTGACTTGGCAAAGCATCCTTTATTCTAATATTATTGTACGTTGCGACTCCCATTGGAGTGTTGATTCCACGGAATGACCATTGAACATCAATTTTATCCATATCAGAACAAACTAACAATCCGATGGTGGGGTTATCGTCATCCGATTTCATCAATTCGTCAACAGCATTGACATAATAATTCAGCTTTCCTGCAAACTCAGGTTCGAAAGGTCTGGCCTTCAATTCACAGACAATGTAACATCGCAAACGTATATGATAAAACAGAAGGTCTATCTTGCGGGTACGGCCACCGACCAAAATTTCTTTTTGTCGCCCAACGAAAGCGAAGCCTGTTCCCATCTCCAAAAGGAGGTCTGTCACATTTTTTGTTAAGGATTCTTCCAATTCCGCCTCGTCATATACCTCATGCTTCACCGTAGCAAAACCAAAATCATAGTTTTCTTTCAATACCTCCTGAACAAGTTTACTCTGCAAAGCAGGCAGATGATCGGTAAAGTTGTTGACTATCTTTCCTTGATGCTCATAAAGATTTGATTTGATGCAATTAATGAGGGCATCACGACTTAATCCCTGTTCTATGATTTTTCCAATGTAAAACAAAGCTTCTTCTATTGATTTACATTTCGTTATTATTTCTACGTGATGTCTCCAAGGAACAAAAGCAAATGGTAACGGAAAATCTTCACCAAGCTGA
>JAZOCZ010000112.1:0-5012 GCA_045596755.1 Eubacteriales bacterium
TAGATTTAACATCATAATAGTTCGTAAAACCAAAGAAAAAAGCAAGTCACGTAAGTAAGACTTGCTTTTTTCAACTAAATCCGCCTCGACGGCGAGTGGGTGGATTTAATTTCACTTGATGCGATAGCATCAAATTTCACAATTTACGGAGTAAATTATTTCACCGTGAGCGTAAGCGAACGATTTCACTAAAAGATGCGAGAATTCGAAGTAAGACGCAAAACTGTCGAAAGTATTTTTTCATAGTCCATCGTATCGCACCTTCCTTTTCAGTTGACAAACGACCTTTCTTATGATAAAATCAATATGTAAATATTTATACCAAATTAAAAGGAGCTTTAACATGAACATTACAAAAAAGATTTTTCTTTGTCTTGCTTTGATTTTTTTAATAATTACAGCCTCAGCTTGCGGTGCAAATAAAAACGAAGATAGTGAAGAATCAAAAATTCCCGCTTTTCCCGCTGTAGCTGAAAATTTTGAGTGGAAAATAAACAACGGCACCCTTGAAATAATAGGAGAAGGCGGTATGCCCGATTACGAATCCTTCACGGCAACCCCTTGGTATAAGGACAGAAACAGCGTTAAAACAATAGTTCTTTACGATGGAATAACGTCCGTCGGAAAATTTGCTTTCAGCGCAATGAATACTGTCACGGAAGTTCATATGCCCGAAGGTGTTACCCATATAGGCGAAAAAGCCTTTTATGAATGTGACGGATTGGAGAACATAAAACTCCCCGAAAGCGTTCTCGTAATCGGGGCAAACGCATTCGGCGGATGCGACCATATAAAAGAAATCAAAATTCCCTCAAACGTTTCCCATATAGGTGAATACGCATTCTCCATGTGTTCTTCTCTTGAAAAAATGGAGATTCCCGAAGGAATTACCTCCATTGAACAATACACCTTTTTCCTTTGCGAAGAACTTAAAGAAATAACAATTCCATCGTCTGTTAAATCCATTGGCGTATGTGCCTTTGAGCTTTGCGGAAATCTGGAAACCATATATTACACAGGTACTTCTTCCGAATGGGAAAAAATCAAAAAGGGCGAATTCTGGAACGGAAACTCAACGAAGCTTAAAGTTTATTATACAAAATAATAAAGATTTTTATTTAATAATAAATTCGGGGTTCAAAACATATTTTTTCGAAACAAAAAACTTTCAAACACAAAATTCAAAATATATGCAAATTCAAAAATACAACTTTTCTCTATAGTAGAAAAAATCAATTCTTAAAAGTTCAGTTCGAGGATAACCCCTTGGATTGAACTTTTTTATTCCGATTTACACTTTTTTCCAATGCCGCATTATAAAACTCTTTCGTGTCGAAGGAATCCATTGTCGCTATTCCACAGTTTTTCAGGTTCAAATCTATTCTTTCTTCCCTCGTCAGCACAATGTCTTCTTCCCATTTTCTCATATCAATCCATTTTGCAGGAAACGGTATATATCTGCCGTTCTCTTTTTTCCAGTTTTCCGTAACCTTTAGCTTTTCTATAGCAAGTATCATCTTTTTATGTAAATCAATATCGGGATTCAATTTTATAAATGCATCTTTCGCCTGCTTCTTTTGCATTTTTTTAGGATACGCATTATAGAATTCCTCGAATTTTTCTTCAACCGTTGAATTCTTTTTCAATTTCAGACGAAGTGCCACGTCATTTGCGGAAAACATAGAATCCGTTAGCCGTAAATCCTCGTCACGTGGCTCCTCTTTTTCGGATTCAAATTCAACGTATAACGTGTTGTCTTTTATGATATGCTTGATTTTGCTCCCCGCTTTTCCTTCAAGAACAATTTGACCGCTTTCCTTTGCTCCTTCAGGAATAACCTGTTCATTTTCCTTTTCACATTTTTCCTCTATCTTCTTTTCAGCTTTCGTTCTTACTTCCTCTTCTGCCTCCGTTTTCTTTTCAGCACCCTTTCTTTTTGATAGCTTTTCTTCTCTTTTTTCAACGCCTTTTTTTGCCGCGGCACGTCTTTTATCAGAAATGCTTTGATACTTTTCCTGATCTCTTATTATGTGCGCGGACATAAACATAAATGCAACATCAAGTTTTTCAGAAAGAACAACCTTTTCTCCTGTTTTAACAAAATTCAAAAGCGCCCTGAAAAGAATACCTATCTCCGCATCAGAAAACCATTCAAGCATATCAAATTCCTCTGTATACACTAAAAATTTGTCTTTCATTTTCTCTCACTTTCCCGTCCTTCACGTTTCGTTTTCTCCTGTTTCCCTGATATTATATCACGCAAAGCGTGTCAGTTATCACACGTTTTGCAAACGCTTTGCATTTGCAATGATATCCGGAACTGCGTTTCGGGTGAAATCCGCTTTCAGCGGATGAAATCCACAAAAATGGATGAAATTTTTGGCTACGCCAAAAGCTATGGTAGCTTTCCTCCATACTGTCGAAAAGCATTTTAATGAATATTTTTCGACCATCGGGAGAAAAATTACCATAATTTTCAACTTTCCATTTTCCACTTTCAATTTACAATTTCCCCTCGCTCCTTCGCCTTTGTATCACCTTCGGCGTGTCAGTTATCACACGTTTTCACTCCCGCCTCTTCCCTCCTGCCTCCTACCTCTTGCCTCCTGCCTCCTGCCTCTTGCCTCCTGCCTCTTGCCTCTTGCCTCTTGCCTCCTGCCTCCCGCCTCTTCCCTCCTGCCTCCCGCCTCTTGCCTCCTGCCTTGGCGTCAGCCCAATTTGTAAACATTCTTAAATATTTTTCTTTTTTTACTTTTTCCTCTTGACAAATTGAAACAAACACTATATAATAATAAGGCTTTATTGTAAGGGAGAATTATGCCTTTCGATAAAGAGGCTTCCATAGGAAGAAACAAAGGAGGTAGAAAATGGCAGGATATCTTGAAACCAACTTATCAGGCGAATATATTCTGGATTTTTCATCTCTCATATCCGGCGAAAAAAAATCGCTTCCATTCGATATAGAGATTAACTTCCCTCCCGATGAAAAGGACATCGTTTCCTGCATTGGCAAATTTGCAGGAAGCGTCGATGATAAGAACGAGGAATTCGTTCTGACCTTTACGGCTGACGTAAAACTTCGGGTTTTATGCTCCCGCTGTGCCGAAGAAATGGATTATTTCGTAAAGGATACCTTTTCGCTCCCTTTGTGTGGCAAAAAGCCTGAGAGAGACACGGAGGAATTCGAGCTTTTCAAGAAAGGTAAAATCAACCTTTCAGAAATGGTAAGAGAATTTTTGATTCTTTCCCTTCCAACTCAATTTTTGTGTAAAAAATCCTGCAAGGGTTTATGCTTTGAATGTGGTGCAAATTTAAACGTTGGCGGATGCAATTGCAAAAAAGAAATTGATGAACGCCTTCGTCCCTTGGCAGACCTTCTTAAGAATTTCGAAGAATGATTTTTGACGCAAAGTTCTTTAAATAAGTTTATAAAAATTAAGATAATATCTACAATCAAGGAGGAAATAAGAAATGGCAGTTCCAAAGACTAAAGTATCAAAGTCCAGAAGAGACAAGAGACGTTCTTCCGTGTGGAAGCTTTCAACTCCCGCTATGGCAAAATGTGCTAAATGCGGTGCATATAACCTTCCCCACAGAGTTTGCTCCGAATGCGGCACATACGCAGGCAAGCAGATAGTTGAAGTAACAGAAGACAAAGCTTAATCAGCTACATGAGGCGTTTGTTGTTGTAAGATACACAAGCGCCTTTTGTTTTATCCGTCTTTCAAGAGAGGTATTTATGGTTTGTATTTCTTTCGTTGCCCCGAATTCATACGCTTCCAAGGCGGGAATAGAAGCGGGCGACAAAATACTGAAAATAAACGGCAGAGAAATCAACGACGTCCTTGATTACAGATTTGAAACCGTTTCATCAAAACTTGATATCGTATTTATCCATGGCGAAGAAGAAAAACAGGTTCTTGTTGCCAAGAGGGAATACGATGATTTCGGGGCAGAAGCAGAAACATATTTAATGGACGAAAAAAAGCGTTGCAAAAACGCTTGTATGTTCTGCTTCATCGACCAGAATCCAAAGGGAATGCGAGAAAGCATATATTTCAAGGACGACGATGAAAGGCTTTCCTTTCTTCAGGGGAATTACGTAACTCTTACCAATCTTGAAGAAAAAGACATAGACAGAATAATAGAAATGCATATTTCTCCCGTAAACGTTTCCGTTCATACAATGAACAAAGAACTGCGGGTGAAAATGATGAAGAATAAAAACGCAGGGCGTGTGCTTGATTATCTACCGAAACTCTCGGCAGGGGGAATAGAGATAAACGCCCAGCTTGTCCTTTGCAAAGGCGTAAATGACGGAGCAGAGCTGGAATACAGCCTTGAAGAACTTTACAAATTGCCTACGGTAAACAGCGTTGCGGCAGTTCCCGTAGGACTTACAAAACACAGAGAGAATCTTTGTCCCCTCTCCCCTTTTGACAAGGAATCCGCAAAAAAAGTTATTGAAACGATAAACCTCTACGGAGAAAAAGCAAAAAAAGAAAAGGGCTTAAGAACCTTTTATGCATCTGATGAATTTTATCTCAAAGCGGAAATGGAAATCCCCGAAGATTCCTATTATGAAGATTATCCGCAGATAGAAAACGGTGTGGGAATGCTCCGTGACCATAAAGAAGGTTTTTTCTACGCATTGGAAGATGCCATAAATAAAAACCGAGAATACAAAGGCAGAAAAAAATCCGTTGCAACGGGCGTTGCGGCTTATCCTCATATTCTGTCCTTGGTAAACAAATTCAAGAAGGTATATCCTCGAGCGGAAATAAACGTTTACGAAATAAAAAACCGCTTTTTTGGCGAAAGCGTTACCGTAAGCGGACTTTTAACAGGTGGCGATATAGCATCGCAGGTTGAAGATGCAGGAGAGGTTATTCTCCTTCCCGAAAACGTTTTGAAGCAGGATGAGGACATATTCCTCGATAATATGACACTTGAAGAACTCAAAGAAAAACTGAAAGTAAAAGATGCCTGCACGTCGGGTGACGGCGAATCAT
>JAZOCZ010000113.1:0-9076 GCA_045596755.1 Eubacteriales bacterium
AACGTAAGCAGGTTTTTGGTATAACCTTTGAGCAGGGCAGAAATAACTTTAAAATAAATAAAGAGCTTTTGTCAAACGTTGTAACTGCAAATAAAGATATGTCTGATGAAGCGATCCGTGACCTTATAGTTGCACTTATTACTCTTAAATACACACAATCCAACTCTGTATGCTCTGCCACGGACGGACAGGCTATTGGTGTTGGTGCAGGTCAGCAGTCAAGAATCCATTGTACAAGACTTGCGGGAACTAAAGCAGATACATGGTTCTTACGTCAGCATGAAAAGGTTCTTAACCTTCCTTTCCTTCCCACGATAGGAAGACCTGACAGAGATAACGTTATTGACGGATATATCAATAAAAACGAAGAAGACGTTTGTGCTGAAGGAATTTGGCAGAAGTATTTTACATCACGCCCCGAACCTCTTACAGATGAGGAAATCAAAGAATACCTTGCAACTAAAGATGGAGTTGCTTTAGGCTCTGACGCTTTCTTCCCATTCAGCGACAATATTGAAAGAGCTAAAAAGAGCGGTGTTAAATATATTGCACAGCCTGGCGGTTCTATCCGTGATGATGCTGTTATTGAATGTTGCGATAAATACGGAATGTCAATGTCATTTACAGGAATGAGACTTTTCCATCATTAAAATCCGAAAGGGCGTACATTTATGAAAATACTTGTTGTAGGCGGTGGCGGTAGAGAACACGCCATTATAAAAAAGATAAAGGAAAATAAAAACGTTGAAAAAATATTTGCTCTTCCTGGAAACGGCGGAATTGCCGCTGATGCGGAATGTGTTAATATTAAAGCGACGGATATAGATTTGGTAGTTGATTTTGCGGTGGAAAATAAAATTGATTATGCCGTAGTCGCTCCCGATGATCCTCTTGTTCTTGGCGCAGTTGATGCGCTTGAAGCAAAGGGAATTCCTTGCTTCGGACCAAATAAAAATGCTGCAATAATTGAAGGTAGCAAAGTATTTTCTAAAAACCTGATGAAAAAGTATGGCATTCCTACAGCAGAGTACGAAGTGTTTGATAATGCTGAAAATGCATTGAAATACCTTGAAACTGCGCCTGTTCCCACAGTTATAAAAGCTGACGGTCTTGCATTGGGTAAGGGTGTTATTATTGCACAGAGCAGAGAAGAAGCAAAGGAAGCTGTTCGTTCCATGATGCTTGATAAGGTATTTGGAAATAGCGGAAATAACATTGTTATAGAAGAATTTCTAACAGGCCCCGAAGTTTCAGTTCTTGCATTCACCGATGGTAAAACCCTCGTTCCTATGGTTTCATCTATGGATCATAAAAGGGCAGGGGACGGTGACACTGGTCTTAATACAGGCGGTATGGGAACGGTTGCCCCTAATCCTTATTATTCAGACGAAGTAGCTTTTGAGTGTATGAAAAAAATCTTCCTTCCCACAGTTGATGCAATGAACAAAGAGGGAAGAACCTTTAAAGGATGTCTGTATTTCGGCCTTATGTTAACTGAAAAGGGTCCTAAAGTTATTGAATATAACTGCCGTTTCGGTGATCCTGAAACTCAGGTTGTTTTGCCTTTGCTTGAATCCGATCTTCTCACGGTTATGCAAAGCGTAACAAATGAAACTCTATCTGAAACAGAAGTTAAATTCAGCGATAAAAATGCTTGTTGCGTAATTATGGCATCAAAAGGATACCCTCAAAGCTATGAAAAGGGTTTTGAAATAAGTGTACCCGATGATATTTCCGATTCAGTATACGTTGCAGGTGCAGCTTTGAAGGATGGAAAAATCGTGACAAGCGGCGGACGAGTTCTTGGCGTTACCGCTGTTGAAGACACATTGGAAGAAGCAATAGAAAAAGCCTATAAAAAGGTTGAAAAAATCAAATTTGAAAATTCATATTACAGAAAAGATATTGGACAACGTGCCATGGCGGCAAATAAGAAATAAGAGAGGACAATAATGGTTTACCGTATATTCGTTGAAAAGAAAAAAGAATTGGCAAATGAAGCAAAAGCGATGCTTTCTGATATCAATTCTTCTCTTGGTATAAAATCTCTTAAAGACGTTCGTATCTTCAACAGATACGATGCTGAAAATATAACGGCAGAGCTGTTTGAATATGCTGTGGGTGCAGTTTTTTCCGAACCTCAGCTTGATATAGCAACTACGGAGCTTTCAGTTGAAGGCGCATCAAACGTATTTGCCGTAGAGTTTTTACCTGGTCAGTTTGACCAGCGTGCAGATTCCGCAGCTCAATGTATACAGATAATCTCTATGGGGGACAGACCTACCGTTAAAACCGCAAAGGTTTATGCCTTGTATGGTGATTTGTCTGCAGATGAAGTTTCAGCCATAAAGAAGTACGTTATTAACCCCGTTGAATCCCGTGAAGCAGTTTTGGAAAAGCCCGAAACTCTTGCAACTAAATTTGAAATTCCCACGGAAGTTAAAACCCTTGAAGGCTTCACAGCTCTTGACAGAAACGGTCTTGAAAAATTCATTGCAGATTTTGGACTTGCAATGGATATTGATGATATCACCTTCTGTCAGAAATATTTTGTTTCCGAAAAGCGTGATCCTACCATTACGGAAATAAAAATGATTGATACATATTGGTCTGACCATTGCAGACATACAACCTTCCTTACTGTTATCGACAACGTAAAATTTGAAGATGAGCTTCTTCAGAAGACATATGACGAATATATATCTGTCCGCAAAGAGCTGAACAGAACAAAACCTATATGTCTTATGGATTTAGCCACAATTGCTGTTCGTTATCTTAAGAAAAACGGTAAACTTGAAAAATTGGATGAGAGCGAAGAAATAAATGCTTGTACAGTAAAAATTGACGTTGAGGTTGATGGAAAAACAGAGCCTTGGCTCTTGCTTTTTAAAAACGAAACTCATAACCATCCAACAGAAATTGAACCCTTTGGCGGTGCGGCAACTTGTATAGGCGGTGCTATACGTGATCCTCTTTCAGGTAGATCATACGTTTACGGCGCAATGCGTGTAACAGGGGCAGCGGATCCCTTGAAGCCTATAAGCGAAACTATACCTGGTAAGCTTCCGCAGAAAAAAATTGTAACTACAGCCGCTGCAGGATATTCTTCATACGGTAACCAGATTGGTCTTGCAACAGGAATTGTTGATGAAATTTATCACCCTGGATATGCTGCAAAGAGAATGGAAATCGGCGCAGTTATTGCAGCCGCTCCCGCAGAAAACGTTCGTCGTGAAGTTCCCGCTCCTGGAGACGTTGTTATTCTTCTTGGCGGTAGCACTGGCAGAGACGGAATTGGCGGTGCCACTGGTTCTTCAAAGGCTCATAACGCTCATTCTGTTGAAACCTGCGGAGCAGAGGTTCAGAAGGGAAATGCCCCCGAGGAACGCAAGCTTCAGCGTCTTTTCAGAAATAAAGAAGCAACTTGTCTTATAAAGAGATGTAACGACTTTGGTGCAGGCGGTGTTTCCGTTGCAATTGGTGAGCTTGCAGACGGACTTGAAATTGATCTCAATGCCGTTCCTAAAAAATATGAAGGTCTTGACGGAACAGAGCTTGCTATAAGCGAATCTCAGGAAAGAATGGCTGTTGTTGTTGAAGCAGAGAACGTAGAGAGATTTTTAGCTCTTGCAGAAATGGAAAATCTTCAGGCTTGTCCCGTTGCGGTGGTTAAAGCAGAACCGCGTCTCGTGATGAATTGGAACGGCAAGATGATTGTTGATATCAGCCGTGAGTTTCTTAATTCCAATGGTGCTGACAAGCATATGGACGTAACGCCTGCAAAGGCAGAATTGAAAGAACAAGAAATAAAAGGTTCATTCACCGAAAATTATGAAAAGTTGGCAGATGATCTTAATATCTGTTCCAAACGTGGTCTTAGCGAAAGATTCGACTCTACAATTGGTGCAGGCACTGTTCTGATGCCATTCGGTGGAAAAAATCAGATCACGCCAATTCAAGCTATGGTTCAGAAAATTTCCGTCGAGAAAAAGCATACGGATAACTGTTCTCTTATGGCTTTTGGATATAACCCCTTTATTTCCGAGCAAAGCCCATACCACGGAGCATATCTTGCGGTTGTGGAATCCGTTTGTAAACTTATCGCAACTGGTGCAGAGTTTAAAGACGTTTATCTGACCTTCCAGGAATATTTTGAAAAACTCGGCAAAGACGGAAAACGTTGGGGCAAACCTCTATCTGCATTACTTGGTGCTTTTAAAGCACAGATGGAACTTCAGATTGGCTCAATTGGCGGTAAGGACTCAATGAGCGGTTCTTTCGAAAACCTCGATGTACCTCCGACTCTTGTTTCTTTTGCGGTAACAACGTCCAAAACTGAAAATATTATCTCTCCCGAATTTAAGAAAGCGGGAAATAAAGTTATATTTATAAAACCCGATTATGACGAAAATGGACTCCCGAAGACTGCTTCACTTCTCGGAATATTTGAAACCATAACTAAACTGATGCGTGAAGGCAAGGTTGAATCATGTTACACTCTCGGAATGGGCGGTATCGCTGAAGCCGTAATGAAAATGGCTTTCGGTAACGGCTTCGGTTTCGAATATAACAGTGACCTCACAACAAAGGATTTGTTTGGCAATTCTTACGGTGGATTTGTTGTTGAAGTTAACGCAGACGTAGAAGAAGGAATACTTCTTGGTACTGTTACAAATGAAAAGGTATTCACGTTAGGCAACGAAAAAATTTCCCTCGAAAAACTTTCATCAATCTATGAAAATAAACTTGAAAGTGTTTATAGCTGTAATATAAAGCATCCCGAATCAAAGGTTGAAAACTTCAATTTTGAATCAAAAGTTCATGCTGTTTCAACGATTAAAAATGCAAAACCAAAGGTTCTTATTCCTGCTTTCCCGGGAACTAACTGCGAATTTGATTCTGCTAAGGCTATAAGAGATGCAGGGGCTGAACCCGAAATTCTCGTTATAAATAACCTTTCCGCTTCGGGAATCAGAAAGAGCGTTGAAAACTTTGAAAAGGCTTTGAAGAATTCACAAATGATATTTATCCCTGGTGGATTCTCTGGCGGTGACGAACCTGACGGAAGCGGTAAATTCATAACTGCATTCTTCCGTAATCCCGCAATTAAAGAAGGCGTCCATGACTTGCTCGAAAACCGTGACGGACTTATGTGCGGTATTTGTAACGGCTTCCAGGCTCTTATTAAATTAGGTCTTGTTCCTTACGGAAAGATTATTGATACGGATGAAAATTGTCCTACACTCACGTTTAATACCATAGGACGCCATCAGTCAAAGATTGTTCGTACACGTATTGCTTCAAATAAATCGCCTTGGCTTTCGTTAACAAACGTTGGTGACGTTTACTCTGTGCCTATTTCACATGGTGAAGGAAGATTCCTCGCTGATGAAGCCTTGATAAGGAAACTCGCAGAAAACGGTCAGATTGCAACGCAGTACGTAGATGATAATAATAATGCAACACTTGACGTTCAGTTTAACCCCAACAACTCCGCATTTGCCATAGAAGGTATTACTTCTCCCGACGGCAGAGTATTTGGTAAAATGGGACATAGTGAACGTGTTGGCAAAGGACTTTACAAAAACGTTTTAGGTAATTATGATATTCGTATGTTTGAAGCGGCAGTCAAATATTTCCGTGGATAAGTATAACAGGAGGATATTTATGGATATTATTGTAAGACCCGAATCAATGGAAAGAATCACAACCTTGGAGCTGGCAAAAACTTTCATTGATGAACAGGTAAAAAAAATCAGAGACAAGGTAGGGGATAAAAAAGTTCTCCTTGCCCTTTCAGGCGGTGTAGACTCTTCCGTAGTTGCCGCTTTGCTTATCAAGGCTATCGGTAAACAGCTCATAAGCGTTCACGTTAATCACGGCCTTATGAGAAAAGGTGAAAGGGAAGAAGTTATCAAGGTTTTCCGTGATGAACTTGATGCTAACCTTGTGTACGTTGATGCAACAGACAGATTTCTGAATAAGCTTGTTGACGTTGCAGACCCTGAACAAAAACGTAAAATTATCGGTGAAGAATTCATCCGTGTTTTCGAGGAAGAATCAAGTAAATTGAGAGGAATCTCTTTCCTTGCACAGGGGACAATTTACCCCGATATTATTGAAAGTAAAGGCGTTAAGGCTCACCATAACGTTGGAGGACTTCCCGAAGACGTTGAATTTGAAGGACTTGTTGAACCTCTTGAGCTTCTTTATAAAGATGAAGTACGTGTTGTCGGCAGAGCTTTGGGACTTCCTTCATCAATGGTTGACAGACAGCCTTTTCCAGGCCCAGGACTTGGTGTTCGTTGCCTTGGTGCTATTACCCGTGACAGACTTCACGCTCTCCGTGAAGCAGATGCAATTCTTCGCGAGGAATTCGACCTTTGTGGACTTTCTAAAAAAGTATGGCAGTATTTCATATCTGTCCCTGATATGAAAAGCGTTGGAGTAAAGGACGGAAAACGCTATGAAGGCTGGTGCGCTGTAATGCGTGCTGTTAATACCGTGGACGCTATGTCCGCCACAATTGAAGAAATTCCTTATGAAACACTCCATAAAATCACTTCACGTATCATAACGGAAGTCGAAGGCATTAACCGTGTAGTCTATGACCTTACACCAAAGCCTACAGGAACTATCGAGTGGGAATGATTTTGCAAAGCAAAATCAACTATGATCGTTTCGCAGAAACGAGCATATCATAACATTTGGCGAAGCCAAATTCATAACTCTAAACTCATAACTTCTCTTTTTCCCGTGCGAAACGAGTTATCAGTTATGATCGCCTTCGGCAAGTTATGATTGGCTTCGCCAAGTTTGTTTTAAGGAGCATTTTATGTCAGACAGCATTTTAAGAGATAAAGCTAAGGTGTTTGCAAAAGATATTGTTTTTCTTTGCAGAAGATTAAAACAAAATAATGTCGAAGGGGCCTTGATAAACCAACTGTTGCGTTGTGGAACATCAGTTGGTGCCAATATTCACGAAGCCCAATATGCACAAGGGACAAAGGACTTTATTTCAAAGTTTGAGATTGCCCTCAAGGAATGTAATGAAAGTGAATATTGGCTGGAACTTCTTTTTGTCGTGAACAGTATTTCCGAGCAAGACTTCAATCGTTTTCAAAAAGACTGTATTGAATTACGAAGAATGCTGGTTTCTTCTGTTACTACACTTAAAAACAAATAACAACATTCTAAACCTTATGCGACCTTGGAATTTGCCGTTGCAACACGCGATGTAAAAAGTATAAAAAGGAATCGTTGCAAGTGGTTATGACGTAAAGAAAGGAGAATCCAAATATGTATGCAATAATCCGTGAAGGTGACGGCAGGTTTTATACTTCCACGGCTTTCGGTTACTATAAATCTTCTGATAAAAAAGATTATAAAAACAGATTTTGGGTTATTTTAAACAAAGATAAAACAGCTTTGATTAAGCAACCTGTTTTCAAGCAAAATACCAAATATCTGATTCCTATGATTTTAATAACTGATGCGGATGAGAGTGATTGGAATAAAATCAGTGATAACGAGGAAAGCGTGAATTTTTTACCAACGCATGAATTGCCATCTATGATTGATAACAATACCGTCCCAAGCGAGTTGACGAAAAAATGTATCGAGTTGGATAGTGCGTATCGTTATGAATCAATTCGAAATGTAAACAATTTAAATGATATTCGTGATTTAGAGTGTGTTTCATGCGGTTTTCATGACGCATTTATTGCGGAAATGAAAGAGTACGATGATTCTCTCTATGTCCTTTTTGACGGAACTTGGGGTTGCAAAATCGAAGTTTGGTTTGAAGGCGATGTTTACTATAATGTATCAAGCATAGATCCCAAAACAATGGATCCATATTGGTATGACTGTACAATTATGATCGAAGATGGTTTTGTATATCTTGTCGATGAAGCAGATGTTTCTGTTAGTGAAATAAATTCAGAATACTGTTGGTTTAAAGCAAGAACAATGAAATATAGGGTAATTCCGAACTGAACAACCTTTAAAATCTTGTATCTCTTCATACCTTGATGAAAATCACTTTGAAATAAGTGATGTAAAACGTGAAAAATCCAAATGGCTATCAAGACAAGAAAGAAGCGTGACACAGTGTTTGATTTCTGGAAGAAAAAAACTAAAGTCAATACAACTCAAATAGTAGATGAAATCGAGTCTGCTGTATATGCGTATCTCAAGCCGTATGGATTTAAAAAATATGGCAGGACACTCCATCGTTTTGTTTCAGAAGATATTTCGCAAGTGATCCATTTCCAAAGCGGTATGCCAATAGATGGAATGGGGGGACTTCTTTGTATAAATTTGGGTATTCGAGTTCCAGAATGTTTCGAAAGAACATTTCATCCCAAAGCTGAAAAGAAAAAATATTACCATGAGTATGAGTGTACTATTCGTTCCAGATTGGGAATTGTAAGTGGTAAAAATGAAACATGGTATGATCTTCGCAAGCGAACGGACAAAATCATAAAGAGTATTATTGATGAAATAGGTCAATATGTTTTGCCGTCTTATGAGGTATTAAATAGTCGAGACGCAATTTTGAACTATCGAAGAGAGTATCCTTTGTTGGATTATATGAATTCATTGATTCTTTTGGAAGAGTGTATGATATACGGTCATCTTGGCGATATTGAAAAGGCAAAAGAATTGTTTGAATTACACTACGAATCTGCAGTTGCTGAATATAATGGTCTTATGGTAAACGGACATAAACAATATCTCAAAAAAGGGCAGCGTGTTGTTTTCATGGAACAAGATATAACTGCCGAAAAAGACGGGTATGTGACGTTGTATGGCGCAAGCCATGGGCACATTGACTATCTTGATAAATTGGCTGTTGAGCTTGGCTTAAGATGAAAACTTTTTGAACCCATCTTGCGAGAGAATCTGCAACAAGAAAATGATAAATGATATAGTAAATATGGATTATAGTCATAATACACTCGAGTCAAGCGTTTTTTCGCTTGACTTATTTGTAATATTACTCAAAAATATGTTGTAATATAAACAATTTCAAAAAATGTGAGCCACTTCTTAAAAAAATCTTGACTATTAC
>JAZOCZ010000114.1:0-18902 GCA_045596755.1 Eubacteriales bacterium
GTTGCTAATATTGCGGACCGTGTTGCGGTTATGTATGCGGGTGATATTGTTGAGATAGGCAATAGCGACGAGATTTTCTATGACCCTAAACATCCTTATACGAAGGCACTTTTGAAATCACTCCCGAATATTGCGGAAAAGGGCAACGACCTTCATTCAATCAAAGGAACGCCCCCAAGCCTTTTCGGAGAAATTGTCGGAGACGCTTTCGCACCAAGAAATCCCGAAGCGCTGAACATCGATTATTTAGAGACACCTCCTTATTTCGAGGTTTCTCCAACTCATAAAGCGAAAACGTGGCTTCTTGACCCTCGATATAAAAAATATAACGGGGAACAGTCATAAGCACGTAATCGAAAGGAAACTCAAATGGAACAAACAGTTTCTAAGAGAAATATAAATAAAGAAAATAAAATATTAGAAGTCAAGAATCTTAATATCGCATACGGCGAAGGGAAAAACAAGTTTCTTGCCGTAAAAAATGCAAGCTTCCATATTTATCAGGGCGAAACCTTTGGTCTGGTAGGCGAGAGCGGTTCGGGTAAAACAACTATTGGCAGAGCGGTTATGCGTATCTTGCCAACTTGCGGCGGCGATATTATTTATGACGGCGACAAGATAAACGGAAAGATTCCAAAGGCTCTTGACAAAAAGGTTATAAAAGAAGTTCAGATGATCTTTCAAGATCCTATGGCAAGTCTTAACGAAAGAGCAAAAATAGACTATATCGTTGGTGAAGGTCTTAAAAATTTAGGTGTTCCTAAAAATGAAAGACATCAAATGGTTATTGATGCTCTTTTGAAGGTTGGTCTTCTCCCTGAGTTTTCAAGCCGTTTCCCTCACGAATTTTCGGGAGGTCAGAGACAGAGAATAGGTATTGCAAGGGCTCTCGTTATGAATCCCAAGCTTATCGTTGCTGATGAGCCTATTTCAGCTCTTGACGTTTCAATTCGTGCTCAGGTTCTCAATCTATTAGCAGAGATGCAGAGAGAAAGCGGGCTTACGTATCTGTTTATTGCTCATGACCTTTCAGTTATGAGATACATCACAGACAGAATTGCCGTTATATATAAAGGTGAAATTGTTGAGCTTGCAGAAACGGAGGAGCTTTTCAAAAGACCGCTCCATCCTTATACACGTTCATTGCTTTCTGCTATCCCTGTTCCTGATCCTAAAATCGAAAAGGATAAGAAGCTTATCACCTTTGTTCCGGAACGTGACCTTGACGGAAGCGGGGAAAAAGAATGGTTAGAAGCCTTTGACGAGCATTACGTTTTCGGTACGAAAAACGACGTTGAAAAATGGAAGAACGAGCTGGAAACAAGCGGTTCTCTCTGGAAATAAATAGATGGAACACTTTGCATATGCAAGGTGTTCTTTTTTTGTTATTGCTTGACAATTCCCGTGAATATGATAAAATATAAAGTGTATAAGATGAAATTTGAATGAACGCAGGGTGATAAAAAATGGAAAATAACATGGATTGTATAATAAAAGGCGAATTTCACAGGAAAACCTCTAAAAAGATAAGAAGTGTTTTTTTGTTTGTTTTCTTTGTTGCTTTTGCAGTGCTATTTTTTGTAATTGGACTTGACAAGATAAGAAGCAGAGAATTTTCATCCGTACTTTTTTCATTTTGTTTTTCTGTATGCGGATTTGCTTGTGCAGGCTTTGTAGCTTTATTGGAAGCATTCATAAGAGATGAAAAAATAGAAATTTTTGAAGATAATATACTTATAAAAAGTGGTTTTACGAAAGAAAAAAGGATTGAATACGCTGATATTATAATTATTGATATCATGGAAAATGAATTGTTTTTAACAACAAATACTAAAGGATACGTATTATCCTCGTTAGTAAATAATTATGAGTTGTTTTTTTACATTAGAAACAGGCTTAAAGAATGCGTAAAACATGCAATTTATGACGTAAAAAATGAAGAACAGAATTACATATTATCCAAGAGAAAATATTTAACGCATTTAATTTCGTTGATTTTAATTTTTGCTTTGATTGTTGCAAATATATTTATTTGTTCTTTTCTTACAGACGGAAAAGACTTAAGAGAATTTGTTTATATTGATAACGTAATGTTTTCTCTTTTTGTTGTTCTGGAAGGGGTTTTACTAATATTTGCTTTGATTTTTGCAAATACCGTTGCTAAAGCGAGATTGATATATGAAAAATCCCGATTAAAATATACCGCCGCACTTTCTGTTTCACTTATGGATAGCAGATTGCCAGATAAAACAGTTCGTATTATAAGAACTATGGATTCAGGCAGAATTGTTGTTTATCAAACAAAATCGGGAGCATATAAATGTTCTCACGAAATTTTTGTTCTTAAAGAAAAGTGTTTTTATAGTTTGATGCTTTCGGACAGTTTTCAGCTTCTCAACGAGGTTGAAGAATATTTGGATAATTTTAAAAATGAGATTTTATAATTGCTTTCAGAATGAAAAACGAGTTTTTTTCAGAATTTATGTCGCTTTTCACAGGAAATAATAACCCTGCCAGATTTATATACGAAAGTGCAGGCTTCAACCTTGTGGCAGAATTTTCCTGCATGAGAAAAGATATATAAAAATCCCTTGACTATACACAAAAATAATGATAAAATAATAAAAAACTACGTTTAAAAAAGTGAGGATTTTAATATGAGTATTTATGCAAAGCTTGAAAAATGTCTTGAATGTGTGAGAAAGCAGACAGATTTTGTGCCTGACGTGGCGGTAATTTTAGGTTCAGGTCTTGGTGCTTTGGCAGATGAGATAAAAAAGGAAGCGGTTGTTGAATATTCCTCCATTGAGGGATTCCCCGTTTCTACAGTTCCAGGTCACAAGGGAAGATTCGTTTTTGGATATATGGGCGACGTTAAAGTTGTTGTTATGCAGGGTAGAGTTCATTTCTACGAAGGATATCCCATAACGGACGTAGTTTTGCCAACAAGACTTATGAAGCTTATGGGAGCAAAAATATTGTTCGTGACAAATGCGGCAGGCGGTGCAAACCCTGAATTTGATGCAGGTGACCTTATGCTGATAAACGATCATATATGCAAAGTTCCTAACCCTCTTATTGGCGCAAACGTTGAAGAACTTGGAACGAGATTCCCCGATATGAGCGAAGTTTATTCCTCAAGACTCAGAAACGTTGTGAGAAAAGTAGCTTCTGAGAATGGTGTTGACCTTAAAGAAGGAGTTTACGTTCAGCTTACAGGACCCAGCTTTGAAACTCCTGCTGAAGTCAGAATGTGCAGATTTTTTGGCGGTGATGCAGTTGGAATGTCAACAGCATGCGAAGCTATTGCGGCACGTCACGCAGGAATGGAAATCGTTGGCGTTTCTCTTATCAGCAACAAAGCCGCAGGTATTTCCGAAACTCCTCTCACCCATGAGGAGGTTCAGGAGGCTGCAAATCTTGCCGCTCCCAAATTCAAGAAGCTTGTTACTGATTCAGTTTCACGTTTTGGAGAGTTTTTGAAATGAGCATAAACGAAGGAAGCGTTGTTTTATCAAAGGATAAAAACTGCGTTGAAATTATAGACCAGACTTTACTTCCCCTTGAAGAAAGAATTATATCTTTATCTACCCCTGAAGAAATTTACGACGCTATATATTATCTTAAAGTCAGAGGTGCTCCTGCTATTGGTATATGTGCAGGGTATGGAATGTACGTTCTTGCAAAGCAGATAAAAAAAGAGCCTTTTCTTGACGAGCTTTTGAGATTGGGGGATTATCTCAATTCCTCACGTCCGACGGCGGTTAATCTCAGCTTTGCCGTTAACCGTCTGTGCGACGTTGCGAAGAAAAACGTTTCACTTCCAAGAGAAGAGCTTTTGGAGCTTATGCGTCTTGAAGCGGAAAAGATTCACAAAGAAGATATTGAAATGTGCCGCAGTATTGCAACCTTCGGTCTTGAGCTTGTTAAAACTGGAGATACCATACTGACCCATTGTAATGCAGGACCTCTTGCAACGTCAAAATATGGAACAGGGCTTGGAACGTTTTTCCTTGCTAAAGAAAAAGGTATTGAGCTTAAGGCGTATTGCGATGAAACAAGACCTTTACTTCAAGGTGCAAGACTTACGGTTTACGAGCTTCAGAACGCGGGCGTGGATTGTACGTTGATTTGCGACAATATGGCGGCATCCCTTATGAAGCAAGGAAAAATAGATGCTTGTTTTGTGGGATGTGACAGAGTTGCTCTTAACGGTGATGCGGCAAACAAAATAGGAACTTTGGGTGTTGCTGTTTTGGCAAAGCACTATGGCGTTCCGTTTTACGTTTTCTGTCCTTCTTCAACTGTGGACAAGAACTGCAAAACGGGTGATGATATAGTTATTGAGGAACGTAAATCTTCTGAAATTTTTGAAATGTTTTATGAAAATCCCGTTGCACGTGAGGGTACAAAATGCTATAATCCTGCATTTGACGTAACCGATCACCAGCTTATTACGGCAATAGTTACAGAAAAGGGAATATGGAGAGGAGACGAAAGCTTTGAAACGTTTTTACGGCGGAAAAATATTATTGACTGAGGGGAAAAAATTCAGAGTTATTGAAAATGGTGAGGTTGTTGTTGACGGCAACAAGATTATAAGCGTATCTGAAACGCCTTTGTATGAAAACAAGGGTTGCGAAGAAATTGACTTAAAGGGCAATTTACTTATGCCTTCTTTCAAAAACGCTCATACTCATTCTGCAATGACCTTCCTTCGTTCCTTTGCGGACGATCTTCCTTTGAAGGAATGGCTTTTCAACAGAATTTTTCCTATGGAAGATAAATTGCAGGGGGAACATATTTACACTTACGCGAAGCTTGCAAACCTTGAATATTTGTCAAGCGGAATAACATCTTCTTTCGATATGTATTTCTTCCTTGACGACTACGTTAAGGCAAATATTGATATGGGCTTCAGAACGGTTATGTGCGGTTCTGTAAACGGTAATCCAGAAAGGGCAGATGAGCTTGTTTCAAACTTTGAAAAGTATAACGGCAAGAGTGACCTTATAAACTACGTTTTGGGTTTCCACGCTGAATATACAGCTACAGAAGAATTACTTGACAGAATAGGTGAGGTGGCAAAAGCTCTTAAAGCCCCCGTTTTCACTCATAACAGCGAAACACAGAATGAAGTAGATGAATGTATCAAAAAATACGGAATGACCCCCACACAGCTTTTTGACAAAAAAGGAATTTACGATTTTGGCGGTGGAGGATATCATTGTGTATACCTTTCCGACGAGGATATGGAAATATTCAAAGAAAAAAATCTTTGGGCTGTAACTTGTCCCGCTTCCAATGCAAAGCTTGCAAGCGGAATTGCTGATTTGAAAAAACAGCTTGAATTTGGGCTTAATATGGCTATAGGTACAGACGGCCCTGCTTCAAACAATGCTCTCGATATGTTCAGAGAAATGTATTTAGCCTGTGCGTTGCAAAAGCTTAAATATATGGATGCGGCAGAGTTTGGCGCAGAAAACGCACTTTGGATGGCAACGGCTGGAAGTGCTCTCGCTATGGGGCTTACAGATTGCGACTGTATAGCCGTCGGTAAAAAAGCTGACCTTTTGGTTATTGATATGAATACTCCAAATATGCAACCTGTTCATGACGTGGCGAAAAACATCGTTTACAGCGGTTCAAAGCAGAACGTTAAAATGACCATGATAAACGGTAAAGTTCTTTACGAAAACGGAGTTTACCACATAGACGAACCCGTAGAGGAAATATACTCAAGAGCAAATAAAATGCTAAAATCTTTCAGATAAAGGGTTTTACAGATTCAAAATCCGAATAGACAAACGGCTGACTCGAAATTAACCGAGTCAGCCGTTTTTGTGAAACAATGATTTTTATGAGTAGAGGTCATACTTGCCAAGGAAGTAGTTTTTAATCTGGAGATAATCTGTGGAATTTATTGTGCCGTCGTCGTTTGTATCCGAGGCGGTAATAAATACTCCTTCGAGGACAAGCTCGCCTAAAAACGCTTTTTTTAGTCTGAGATAGTCTGTTGCATCAATTTTTCCATTTCCGTCCGTGTCACCGTTTATTATAGCTGTGTAGTATTTTCCGTCCGTAGTTTCAATAACACATCCCGTACCTATGATGTCTTTGTTATCTAACTCTTTGCCGTCCTTGGTAATTGATTTGATTACGACGCCGTATTTTTCGAAATAAGACAGCTTGAACGTGTTTACGTCCGTGTTTGCGGGAATATTTGGCATGGTGTTGTATCTTGCGTTGATATAAAGAGGATCTTTTACTTCTTTTGGCAGTCTTTCTGTTGTGAATTTGTTTTGGCTTGCGTATGTTGTTGCTGTGCAAAATAAAGGGCATACGATGATAAACGAGGGATTGGCTACAATTTCAAATGATTCTTCGTCTATATTGTATCCCAAGGCGTATTCGCCTATTTTGACATTGGAGGATTTTACAGTGACCCTATTTAAAGAAGGACAATGAAAGAATGCATATTCAGATATGGTTTGAAGATTTTTCGGAATAACAACTTCTGAAAGAGATGTACATAAAGAGAATGCACCTGTTTTTATATTAACTAAAAATTCGGGTAAAATTACGGACGTAAGGGATATACATGCATAAAATGAACCTTCACCGATTGTATTTATAAGGGGAGAAAACTCTATTTTCTCAAGGGATACACAAGCAGAAAATGCAAAGTCGCTTATTGATTCAAGGCTTTCGGGAAAAGATGCCTTTTTCAACTGAACCTGACCTGCAAAAAGCGAATCTGCCATTAAGGTAGTTCCTTCTTTTATTTTGCAGTATTCAAGAGAGAAGTTATCTTTTACAGCCACGGCGTATTTGCCTATATACAGAACTCCGTCCTCCCAATCGTCCGGAGTGTTGTAATTTTTGGTTCCGTCAAAGGCATATGCACCGATTTTGGTTATATTATCCCTGAGGCTGTATACGTAAAGGTTTGAACAACCGTAAAACGCTGCTTCGCCTATTTGGTTCACGGATTTGGGAATGGTGAAATCCGAAGGTAAGTCACAGTTATAGAAGGCGTAGCCTTTTATTATAAAAATACTTCCGTCGTTGGGAATAGTGGAGTTTTTGCATCCCAAGACAACATATTTTGAATTTTTTTCTATAAGCGTGTTGTTACTTGCATAGAAATACTTGCTTGACGAATCAACCGTTATGGATGATATATTGACACAATCTATAAACGCACCTTCGCTTATTTTTAAGATATTAGCGGGGATATTAAGGCTTGTGAGGGATGTTACCCCTGCAAAAGCAAAGGAATCTATGGAATAAGTGTTGGAATTTACGTCGCCTTCCGGGAAAGTGCTTCCTTCGCACGCGGCAATTATATAGTTGGTTTCTTTGTCAATAAGGCAATTTGACAAGGCTTCGTAATAAGTGTTATCACTATTGACGATAATTTTTTTAAGCGAAGGACAATATGCGGTTATTCCACTTCCAATATAAACTACTGATAAAGGAATATTTAATGATTTTATTCCTGTGCCCATAAATGCAAAGTCGCCTATGTACATAACACCTGTGGGTAGCAAAAGGGAAGTTAACGATTCACAGCTTTCAAAGGCGTATGCACCGATATATTCTACTGTAGGCGCAATAGACACGGAGGTAAGATTGATGCAATATGCAAACGCTTGATCTCCAATACTTTGGACTCCGCTTTTGATTGTTATGCTTTTAATAGATTCATAGCTTTCTATCCATGGAGCAAATTCTCCTGCTTCGGCACTGTAGTCATACATGTAACCGCTTCCGGAAATAGTCAGATTACCTGCTGACGATAAGCTCCATGAAACGTTTTCTCCGCAAGTGCCGGAAGCACCGACGTTTTCAACTGCGAAATCGTTGGAAATCAAGTTCAATTTTTTCGTTGGAAATTTACGCTTTTCATAAAAAGATGAAATATTTGTTTCTTCTTGTAGGACATTATCCTCAGCCGTTACGGTCAGGGATGATGCTACTGATAAAAGCAAGCAAACGCTGATTACTAAAGAAAGTATTTTTTTGCTCATAATTTATCTCCTTTGACTAATGTATTAGTATTATAGCACAAAACATCATCGATGTCAATAAAAATTCATAAATTTATGAATAAATATTTTGGAGACTTTTTTATTGGTTGACTTTTCCGCTATTTATTTTCGATTGCTTCCTCTGTTACGTGTTAAAACAGCTTAAATCAAATAAAATGCTTTCTCATTTCAGATAAAGAAAAAGGGCAAGAGTAAAGGGGCGAATCCTTTATTCTTGCTCTTTGTTTATGATTTAGTCAAAGCGAGGGAATAAACGTGGGTGGAGGAGGTAGTTTTATCTGAAACTGTGAGTTTGAAAAGTTCAGGTTTATCTTCAAGATAGAAATAACATTCCAAAACCACGTTTTCTTCAACGTTTTCTTCAAAGGCTGGGTATGGGTCGAAAGCGATTACGTCAAAAGTTGCATCGTAACTCCTCTTATATACGTTACCGCTTTTTACGGTGTTTTTCAGATAAGACAAAATTTCATTATAATAAGCTTTTCTCTCGGCATCTGAATCAGTTTCAATTTTTACGGAAAATTCGTATTTTGCAGAAGCGTCTGTTTCTTCGATTTTTGTATAGGTAATAAACTGTTTTGGAGCGATGCCCGAAAGTCCGTGTTTTGAGAATGTATCGACGGATTGTGAAAGGGACTCACTTTGCTGTGATTCGGCGGATGTGGCTTCGTTATCACAGGAGGTACAAAGAAAAAGACATAAAACAACAGTTAATGCCAAAACAAGACGCAATATCTTCATTTGTTTATTATTCCTTTATTCAAAGGGAACAAAGGGGAGAGAAACTTTTTCTTCAAATGACATCTCACTTACAAATTCTTCCTCTGATTCTTCGGATGCTATTTCGCTTCCTCCCGAAACGCTTGAAGATGCGGATTCGTTGGAATACGTTTCGCTTTCCTCATACCATGAAAATTCCGTATCAGAACCAACGCATGAAGCGAGGAAAACGGACGTTGTTAAAATTATTAAAATTGCAAGTATATAAGTTTTATTCATAAACACACCTCGTTGTTCAGAAATTATTACACGAAAATTATAACATATTACCCTTTGTATGTCAATGTGAATTTTTGAAAAATATTTACCGCTTAATAATATTGACAAGTATATTTTAAAGTGGTAAAATGGAATAAAATATTTGCAGAGGTTCAAAAAGGGTTATGATTTGTTTTGAAAAAAATATATATAAAGGCTTGAAAAAAGTTTTGGCTTTGATTGTGGTAGTCTTGATTTTTTCGGCTTTTACATCGTTTTCCGTAGGTGCGGAAACAGCGGTTGCGGATTTTGAAGGGGCGTCGGTTGCTCTTGCTGATGCTTTGAGAGAGGGCAAAAGTTCGGTTTCTGTGGCAGAATTCAATATTCCAAAGGACGAAGCGGGATTTTTGCTTCAATATTCTCAATGTCGTAATGCGGACGTTTTCTGGTATCCCGATTTAATAAGTTATACGTATTTTAATGATGATTATATTGCGGAAATAGAATGGGAAAACACATTTGAAGATTTTTCCCGGATTGAAGCAATGAGCAAGGATTTTGAAAAGTACGCAAAAGAAGCTATTAACGTTTGCTTTGACCGTGACATGACGGATTTTGAAAAGATACTGTCTGCACATGATTATTTAACGGAGTTTACAACGTATGCCATGACGGATAATTATTCTTTCACGGCTTATTCCGTTTTTGTTCGCGGTGAGGGGGTTTGTCAGGGATATTCATATGCTTTCAAGTATCTTATGGATGCGGTTGGAATCGAATGTCATTACGTCAGCTCCAATACCCTTGACCACGGTTGGAATATCGTAAAGTTGGACGGTGAATATTATCACGTTGACGTATCGGGAGACGATGCTATTGCCAAATATAACAGCATTGAGATAAAGCATGGAAGACAGAAGCACACGAAACTTCTTTGCTCCGATGAGGCTTTGAATTGCGGAGCGGATGACGTTGTGATATGGAGTGCCATTTCCTTGCCTGAATGTAAAAGCACTTTGTATGATAACGCTTTTTATAAAAACATAACGGGCTGTATGGAATTTATAGATGGATATTGGTATTACGTTGAGCCAAGCGAATTTCTGAACGGCTCAAGACGTATAATTAAAACCGACGGGGAAAACACGGAAGTTTTTCTCGAAATGGAAAAACCCGTTTATGCTATTGCAAGTCACGGAAAGGATATTTACTGTGCTGTAAAGGACGTTGTATACAAGGTCAATCTTGAAGGTGAACGTGAGGAATTTTGTTCCACCGTGGGAGAAATTTTCGGCTGTGCTATAAGAGGGGATGAGTTGTACTACGGCGTTTACAGAAAGAAAAGTTATGCCGTTTGCAGTATATATATATCTAAAAATCTCGATTGTATCGAGGGTGTCAACCTTGACGTTACCTCGGAAACGTTGGATTTCAATATTTACGTCAAGGATTTTATGGAACTTAAAGACGGATTTATAAAATACACCTTTGACGGTGAAGAGTTTTCCGTTTCAATGAAAGAAATAGACGAAAACAGAGTTATATCTGTTCCCGTTAATTTGACTCAACTTGAAGAAAACATAGTAATTACGGTTGTCTGCGGTGAGTTGGAAAAGAAATATGAAACTTCGCCTTTGAAATATTTATCCGCGATTTCAAAAGCGGATGAAAAAACCTTGAACGTTGTAAAGGCTTTGCTTGAATACGGTGGGATAAACGAAACGTCGGAAAGCATTGTATCAGGGTATGAAACGAAAATTACGGATTCCTCCGATGAAATATCTTTTCTTGGCGCAGAACTCATATTTGACGGAAAGGTTGACGTAAAACTTAAATTTTCCGTTTTGGGAAAGGTGGAATTCAGATCCAACGGAAAAATAAAGGTTGAAAAAGACGGTCTTTATTATACCGTTACAGTTCTTGATATATCAGCCTTCGACCTCGAAGCAAAATTTAAGGTAGTAGCCAAAGATATCTCTGTAAAATTCAACGTTGCAGGGCTTCTTTCAGATTGTGATGATAAGACGAAAAAGGAAATTTCCGCTTTTTATAATTACGGAAAAGCACTTTCAGAATATTCAAAATGAAAATATGGAGGGTAACGTTATGAAATATTTTGTAAAAACCATTGAAAACGAAAAAGAAGTTGATTCTTTGCCAAAGGCTTATATCGATAAATACGTATGGGGTGATGAATATACCCCCGTTTCCTTCGCTCAACTCGGACTTCTCAAAGGCAAAGGACTTTATCTCAAACTTACGTCCTTTGAAAAATCTCCCAAGATAACGGGAACGGAATACGGTCACAAGGTACATCTTGACAGTTGTCTTGAATTTTTCGCTTCCATGGATAACACGTCACCTTTGTACGTTAACTTTGAAGCAAATGCCGCAGGTGCTTTCGTTCTCACTTCAAGGCTCAACCGTAACGAAAACGTCAATCACGCTCATACCATAGAAGGCTTGAAACTGCCTGACGTCAAGACAAATATAAACGAGGATAATTGGACGGTAGAAGTGCTTTTCGATTTTGACCTTGTGGAAAAACTTTTCGGAAAACGTGTAGAGTTTGAAAAAGGTTACGTTTTCAAAGGTAATTTCTATAAATGCGGTGACGAAACGGAGGTCGCACATTTTGGGATGTGGTCTCCTGTGCTTTTGGAAAAACCCGATTTCCACCAAAGCGGGTTTTTTGCGGAACTTGAAATTGAATAAATAGGCAAGAGGCAGGAGGGAAGAGGCAAGAGTAATTCGGAATGCGGAACTTTTTCAATGCGGAATGCGGAACTTTTTCAATGCGGAATTCGGAATTCGTAATTCGGAATAATAAAGCTCGGTTCGAGGATTTACCCTTGAATCGAGTTTTTTATTTTGAAGTCATAATAAAACAGCAAATTCAAACTAATGTGAGCAAAAACAGCAAATGCTAAATTTAAAAAGCAACCGATATCAAAAACAGCAAATGGTAGTAAATGTTATATCAAACAGCGGAAAATGACATATCAAATGATGTCAAACGGTAATAAATGCTATATCAAACAACATAAAATCATATATCAAAACGATAGCAAATGTTAGCAAATGTTAGCATTTGCTTAAATTGCTGATTTTTGCTCTGTAATCCTATACCTATACCTAATCCTAAACCTAAACCTAAACCTAATCCTAAACCTAAACCTAAACCTAATCCTAATCCTAATCCTAATCCAAAGCAACCGCAGAGCATTTGCCAAGGCAAGAGACAGGAGGCAAGAGGCAAGAGAGCGGGGACACGGGGACGGAATAGCCTCGCGGTAGTGCGGGATTCGTAATTCGGAATGAAAAACTCGATTCAAGGGCAAACCTTGAACCGAGTTTTTCTGATTATGATAATTTATTTTTCGTCATAAGACGAAAAATTACCTTAACTTTTGGTTGAGCCAAAAATTTCATGTTGCAAAGCAACATTTCATCCGCTGAAAGCGGATTTCACCCGAAATTTGTTTCGGATTTCATTGCAAAACGAAGTTTTGCTATTTGCGTTCACGGCATTTTTTACATCATCGAATCAATCTTCCACGTTTTCCCAGACTATATCCGCTCCTACCTGCTCCAACTTTTTAACGATATCGTCATAGCCTCTAAGTATGTAGTCGATTTTACGGATAACCGTTGTGCCTTCTGCGGCGAGTCCCGCGAGAACCAATGCGGCTCCTCCTCGAAGGTCCATAGCGTTTACTTCCGCCCCTTTCAAATCGGACACACCCGTTGCAATAACACGTGATGCTTTGATTCCCAAGGAAGCATGCCTTTCTATAGAAGCGTTCATTTTCTTAAGTTCGTTTATATATTCAAAACGGTCAGACCAGATTTCTTCAACCACGGAGCCTTTTCCTGCCAGACAGAGAAGAACCATTACCTGCGGATGCATATCCGTTGGAAAGCCTGGGTAAGGAGCTGTTGTTACGTCTGTTCCTTGAAGCTCCCCGTTTCTTTCAACGGTTATATTTTCCCCTTCTTCCGTTACAGTCAAGCCTATTTTTTTGAGGACTGCAACAGTTGATTCCATATGCTTCGGAATAACGTTTTTAACGGTTATACGGCTACCGTCAACCATTCCGGCGGCGCACATAAACGTTCCTGCCTCTATCATGTCGGGAATAACCGTATATGGCTGTACGGGGGAATGGAGGGTTTCCACACCTTTTATTTTTATGGTTGAAGTTCCTGCACCTACAATATTTGCTCCGCAAACGTTCAGAAAGTTTGCAAAGTCAACAACGTGGGGTTCTCTTGCGGCATTTATTATGGTTGTAGTTCCTTCTGCGAGAACTGCTGCCATGGCAATATTCATTGTGCTTCCAACAGAGAAATGACTGTCTATGGTATTTCCCTTCAAGGCACAATCCGTAGTAAGTTCCACAAGTTCGTCTGATACCACAGCCTTTGCGCCCAATGCTTCAAATCCTGCAAGATGATAATTTATGGGGCGTTCGCCTATCTTGCATCCACCTGATGAATACCCTGATGCTTTGCCGAATCTTCCTAAAAGTGCCCCCAAAAGATAATACGAAGCCCTCATTGTTCCCATCAATTCTCGGTCAACAATGAGTTCGGAGTCTATGTTTCTCGTATCTATTTTAAGTATACCGCTTCCCAATTTGGTTATCTTTGCGCCTGTGGCGATAAGGATTTTCAGAGAGTTTTCTACGTCTGAAATATCGGGGATATTTTCTATAACGCAAACACCGTCAATAAGCACGGTTGCGAAAAGGATTGGCAAAGCGGCATTTTTCATTCCGCTGATAGGAATCTCGCCGCGAAGCTTTTTGCCTCCGTTAACTGAAATTCTCATATATAAACACCTTTCGGTTGTAAACTGTATTTGTAGGATATAATCCAAGTCATTTTACATTATATCAAGTTTAAAACGAAAGTTCTACATTGAATTGTAAACATTTGAAAATTTTAAAACTTTTTTATTCAGTATATGCTTTTTTCAAAATCGTGACAGAAAATTGTGGATGGGAATTACGGTAAGTGCGGAAAACAGTCCTTGTATAAGTTTTACAAATAAGAATTTTTTCATCTTTACGTTGCATACGGAAAAAATCTGAAAATGAACGCATATTCCTCCAAATCCCAAAAACAGGCCTGAATATACAAGGCGGCTTTCAAAGGGAAGAGAAAAAAGTGAATTTATTCCCGTGGTCAGTTCTACCAATCCTTTTATAGCGATTGGAGCAGACGACAGAAAAACGGCGGAAAAAATGGAGAAAAAGACGATGAAGCCACAAATATTTATCATGTTCGAAGTGGCGTTCCTGATTCCGTTTATCAAAAACGAATGATCTACCTGACTATGTTTCATAGTAAAGGCTTTTTTATCTTCTTCATGAAGGAATTTCCGAAAGAAGATTGCAAAAAACAAAGATGATAAGCCCTGACAAATAAAAAGAGATAAAGCACCTCTTTTTCCAACTACCGTAGCAACAAAGCCAAAAATAAAGGATATTCCCGCATTGTTTGAAAAGAGCATAAGGTATTCAGCCCTTCTATCCGTTATCATTTTTTTACTTTGAAGGTTTCCTGCAATCAACGCTCCTGCGGGAAATCCCGAAAGCAACCCTACCAAAAATGCGGATATTTCCGCGCCGAAATTGGGAAAGGCGTAAACTATTCTGTCTACCGTTTTTGATTCCCAGATTACAGAAGAAAGGCATACGTACAAAAAAAGCTGCGGAATTACCGTTTTCCCGCAAAATACAAGTGAATCTGATATGGAAACGGATATTTTTTCACTTGGGATAAGAAGTAACAAAAATGCGAAAACTGTAAAAACAAGGCTTAAAACCGCCTTTTTTTTCATAATGTGAAATCCTCTCTTTTTTTGCTTTGTATATGTATATTTAACACGTGGGGGTAAATATACATGTAAATACAAAACGTCAGAGGGGTGGGAAATTTTGGGGAAATTCAGAATAGAAATATTGACCGAAGGCGGTGTGGACGTTTTAAACGTTGAAGGTTGTAAAAGTATTGAGAAGTACACGTTGGAAGAAATAAAAATAGAACTTCATAAAAGAAAACTGTCTGTTTTCGGAAAGGGACTCAATATGCCCATACTTGTTGGCGGAAATCTGAGTATAAAGGGTGTTGTCGAGAGGCTGGAGTTTTCCTTTGACATTGAAAAGAGGGCGAAAAAATGAGCGTTTATTATAAATGGTTCAGGAGCGTTTTCGGATGTTCCAGACTTGAAATTAAAGGGGAATGTGAAAAACTTTTAAATACCCTTGCTGAAAAAGGCGTATATTTTTGGGGAACGAAAATAAAAGAAGACGGTTCTCTGAATATAAACGGCTCGGTTTTTTCTGCGGGGAAAATAATCGAAGAAGGGGAAAAGTTGGGTTGTGAAGTGTCCGTTCTCAAACGTATAGGACTTCCTTTTCTTGCGGAAAAATACAAAAAGCGGTATGGAATAATAGTTGGACTGGTTGTTTCATGGGCATTTTTGTTTCTTTCGTCCCTTTTGGTCTGGGACGTTCAAATTGCGGAAAGAAGCAACGAGGACCCGCAGAAAATCTGCAGTTATCTGGAAAAATACGGCCTTGAAACGGGAACGTTTCTTCCCACTCTTAACGTAAGGGCGGTTGAAAATCAATTTCTCATTGAGCATCCCGAATATTCCTTTATAGCGGTTAACGTTTGCGGAACTGTTGCCAGGGTTGAACTCAGACATGCGTTAAAGGGGGGAGAAGTTGAAAATCTTGACGTGCCCTCCAACGTTGTAGCGCAAAAAAGCGGAACGGTAATTTCCGTTGAAGCCTATGGCGGAAGTCCCGTAGTGAAGAGGGGAGACGTTGTGGAAGAAGGAGATTTGCTTATAAGTTCCTTTATGGAAGGGAGTTTTGGGGTTACAAGAAGTGTTCACGCATACGGAAAGGTTATGGCTTCCGTTTCATATGAATTTGAAGTGGAGATTCCCTTTGAGTATGAGGTTTCAAGCCTTACGGGACGGGAGGAAAGTAAAATGAGTTTTCAATTTCTTGGTTTGAACGTTCCCTTTTTTTCGGAAGAAAATTCGTCCTTTGAAAAATGCGTAGCAAGAAGCGAGAAGAAACGTCTTGAAATTTTTGGAATAAAGTTACCTCTGGAATTGGAGAAGGTTGTATATTTCGAGCAGGAGAAGAAAAACGTTATTCTTTCCGAAAACGAAGTGAAGAAAAAGGCGTTGGAAGAATTTGAACGATGGAAAAGCCGTGAAATAAAGGGTGAAATTATATCCGAAATTGCGGACGTAACCTTTGATGCGGAAGGTAAAACCTGTGTCATAAAAGCTTCCTTGATTGTGGAAGAAAATATTGCCGAAACTGTTCTTTCGGAGTGAAAAACTTTTAAGTCGTTTTTTGAACTTGGGAAATTTCTTGAATAAGGTCTTTTAATTTAAAAAACGACTGCTTTTTCACATATTTACTCACTTTTTAACACGGTTTTTAACAGTAAGGCTTCGCCAATTCAAGAGCAAGAGGCAGGAGATTTCCAATTCGGAATGCGGAATGCGGAATTCGGAATATAAAATGCTCAATTCCGGGTGTTAAACCTTGAATTGAGCATTGGATTAGCCTGATAATTTATTTAATTGCTTTTAGAGCGTCCCCTGTCTCCGCGTTGTCATTATCACTTTTTTTCGCCCTCAATCCTATCAAAGACCATGTTTCGCACCAAACAAAGAGAACAAGTGTAATCAAATATGTTGCATTTACACGATAACACGCAATCAAATACGATGTCGCCAAGACTGCGGGACAAATCACAGACTTAAACAACTTTTTCGTGTTTTTCGGTATAAACTTTTTTGAATAAAAAAATGAAGCCAGAGGAAACAAAATAAAAAATAACATTATTATAATTGTGTATGCAAATGATATATCAACTGAATCTGAAAACATCAAATTCTGAAGATATATAGAAACTAAAAAAGCGGCACACAAATATAATAAACTTTTACCCATTTTTCCAAGTGAGTCTATAATTAAAGATTCTTCGTTGCCGTTGTTATGATTGTTATTATATATCCAAATAGGGATTAACGTCCAGAATAAAATCGTGAAAAATATACCAATATAATACTGCATGGCATACAAATCAAAGTCGCCCAATATAAAAAATTGCATAGTTGACACAACGGAATTATATATGGCGAAACGAAATTCCCCTTTTTCATTTATAGCAACAAATATTCCATAAATAAAGCCGTAAAGCGGAAAAAAGATAAAAAAAACCAATACTAAAGCTATACCTATACCGCCTATATCATTACTTGGGAATATTGGTGAAATAACAACCCCAAATAACATCAGGAAAGGTAATAAAAAGAAAGGAATTATAAATTGCATTACGAGTTTAATGGTCCGCTTTACTTTTGCTGATTTTTCTTTCTTTTTATCCACATTGTTTTCTTTATGTTTGTTTTGGTAATCCATGATATGCCTCGGTATCAATGTTAATACAAAAAAAGCAAAAGAGAGTCAAGCCTATCTGCTGAAATAAAATTCTTCCCTCAAAGTTTCAAAGTCTTTAAGATTTTCGGGAAAGAAATAAATTGCAAGTGTTCTTATTTGCGCTACGCCGTCATCACGGGCGGCTGTTGTTGTCCAACTTATATATTTCACGGCAAGTGCGGAATATTCAATAGTTCCGTCAGGGTGAAAAGTCCAGTTGAACGGAACGAACAACACTATCAGTAAGACTATTGCAATGATTACGTATATTTTTCTTCTTTTCATATCATTCTTATTTGTTTTAATTTTACTTTTTTCAATTCATACTTGTTTGTTGGTATTTGGTTTGTTACCAATCCTTTGGTTTTGGAAATTATTTTTTTTGAATTATTCCCGTTGTGTCGATATAATCCGTATCTTCATCGGGCTCGTTTGGGTCTATATCTTCATCGTCATCATCGTATTTTCCTGCAAGGCGTTCTTCCTCCGCCTTTTGTTTCTGCTTTTTAGTCAGGCAAAGTTTGTTTTCTTTTCCGTTTGCAAGGCGGGCAATGTTTGACCTATGCATGAAAATAACGATAAAGCTTATAACAACCGATGCTATCATGGGGAACGCTTCGATCATTTTCGTATAGGTCATATACATATAAAGTATTCCAGGGTATGCAAAAGCTGAAAGGATAGAACCGAGGGAGATATATCTTGATACGGCTACAACCGCAACGAATATTGTGAATACCACGAGGAATACCACGGGGTTGAGGAAAAGAATCATAGTTGCCGCAGTCAGCACGCCTTTACCGCCCTTGAATCTGTAATAAACAGGGGCAATATGTCCGAGCATGCAGAACATTCCAGCCAGATATGCTCCTTCTCTGCCAAGGATAAAAGCAGCAAAGAAAATTGAAACTATCTGTTTTGTGCAGTCGCCTGCCAAGGTCAGAAGCGCCGCTTTCATGCCATACGTTCTATGCATATTGGTCATACCTGCGTTGCCGCTTCCAAAATTGCGGATATCCTCTTTATAAATCTTTTTTGAGAGTATTATAGCAGAGTTTATGCTTCCCAAAAGATAGGGAACTATGATACAAAGAAGTATCTGGATTATAAAAAGCACGCCTTCGTCTATATTAAACCAATTACGTATACCGAAATTCGTATATATAGTCTGATAAATCATACTTCTTCGCCTCTTCTTCTGATGATTATTTTGATTGGCGTACCATCAAATCCGAAGGTGTTTCTCAGACAGTTTTCTATATAACGCTGATATGAGAAATGGAAAAGCTCGGGTTCGTTGCAGAAAATAACGAAGGTGGGGGGATTTGTTGAAACTTGAGTCATATAGTATATTTTAAGGCGTTTGCCCTTGTCCGTTGGAGGCTGTACC
>JAZOCZ010000115.1:0-11644 GCA_045596755.1 Eubacteriales bacterium
CAAAGCACATATGCCTTTTACAATATAATACTGCAAAACAACCGTCCCAATATACAAAACCGAATAAAGCATTCCGTCGGACACTGTGAGTTTTTCGATTCCCATACATGCTATTTTACTTATTCCCTTTGTTACAGAACAAAGCAATATACAAATTCCGCATTCAAGCCCTATAAGTAAAAGTGCAGAAACGCTTTCCACAGAAATTCCGAAAGAAAACACAACGCTACACGAAGAAATTCCGCAAAACAAAAAAAAGGCAGCGGAATATATAACTGTAAGAAGCGGAGCATACATGGTAAATCCAGAAGCAAAGACGGCAAAAGAGCCAAAAACAGCGAAGGAAAACTTTACGCAAAAATCAGGAAAACCCGAAGGGGCAGACAAAATATAACCAAGAACCTTTTCAGACGCTTCCTCACCACCCCATTTTCCCGATGCAAAAATACAAGCACCAAGAAAAAAGAGAAAAAGATATAACCTGATATATAGTATATGTTCTTTTGATTTTCTACGATAATGCTCCGTTTTCCCGTCCTCGGAATACAATTCCTTTTCTGATTTATTAAGAATAGGAACAAGTGCTTTTATGCGGTCATTTTTAATTGTTTCATTCATAATATACTATCCCTCCTATGAGATGTATATTCGAAAAAACAATATTTTATTACAGACTTTCCGTTATTTCGTCTGCACGGGCTGTGCAAGCAGTCATAGCGGCTGTGACGGAATCTTCAAACCCTTTCTCGTCAAGCACCTTCATAGCAGCCAACGTTGTTCCCCCAGGGGAGCAAACACGGCTGATAAGCGTATCGATGGAAACATCGGATTTCTCCACCATTCTGACTGCCCCCTCTATTGTTCTCAAAATAAGAGGAAGGGATTGTTTTTCGCTTATTCCCTGTTCTTCCGCGCCTTTAAGCATAGCTCTTATGAAAGCATATACGTAAGCAGGAGAAGAACCGTTTACAGATATTACTCTGTTCATCTGTTCTTCATCAAGAACAGACATCAAGGAAATTCCCGAAAAGAGTCTGCATATATACTGAAAATCCTTTTTGGAAACGTTTTCATTGGAGGAAATAGCCGCCGCACCTTTTCCTACAAGCATAGGCGTATTAGGCATTATGCGTATTGCAGGCGTGTCTTTTCCCAAAACGTCGCAAATTAAACTTATCGGAAGAGAAGCGGCAATAGATATAATTATTTTTCCCGACAATGCTTCTTTATGTTCTTCAAGAAAGCCTCTTATAACTGCGGGCTTCAAGGCAAGAAGCACAAAATCCGAAGGTTCTATCCCCTCTTTTGCTGTTTTTACAATATTTATACCCGTTTTTTTGAAGTTCTCACGTTTGGTTTCATCTATTTCATAGAGAAATATATTTTCGCTCTGGCAAAGTTGCCCTGAAACAAGGCCCTTTATAATAGCCTCGCCCATGTTTCCGCCACCAATAAAACATATTTTTTCTTTAACGTTTTTCATTTTCTACCTCTTGTCTTTAATAAAGTCCTCTATTCGTTCCAAAGCCTCTGCTATATGGTTAACGGAATATGCATATGAAATTCTCGCAAATCCTTCTCCGCCTTTCCCAAAAGCCGTTCCAGGAACTATAGCAACGCCATTTTCATTCAAAAGCCTTTCGCAGAATTCATCGCTGTTCATCCCGAAATCCCCGATTTTCGGGAAAACGTAAAAGGCACCCTTTGCTTCAAAGCAATCAATACCAATATTTCTCAGTCCGCTTATAATATATTTGCGTCTTCTGTTATATTCACGCTTCATCATTTCTATATCAGCATCACCGTTTTTCAAAGCTTCAACGGATGCATACTGACTAACTGTGGGAGCGCACATTATGGCGTATTGATGTATTTTATACATTTGTTCCGTTATTGGTGCAGGAGCAACGCAATATCCCATTCTCCATCCCGTCATAGCATAAGCTTTTGAAAATCCGCTTGCAATAACGGTTCGTTCTCTCATACCTTCTATTGAAGCAATAGACTCATGAACATGGTCATACGTCAATTCAGCGTATATCTCGTCTGACAATACAGCTATATTTGTATCACGCAAAACTGAAGCTATTTCTTCAAGGTTTTGTCTGTCAAGGACAGCCCCCGTAGGATTATTAGGAAAAGGCAATATCAAAAGCTTTGTCTTATTGGTAATAAGACTTTTCAGCGTTTCCGCATTTATTTTGAAATCGTCCTCTCTTTTTGTTTCCATAATAACGGGAATACCGCCTGCAAGAGTAACTATAGGCTCGTAGCAAACGAAACTCGGTGTCGGAATTATTACCTCGTCCCCCACATCAACCATTGCTCTGACAGCTATATCAATAGCCTCACTTCCTCCAACGGTAACTATAATTTCATTTTCAGCATTATACGAAAGGGAAAATCTCCGTTTCAAATATTCCGCAATTTCATATCTCAAAGGCATCATTCCGCTGTTTGCGGTATAGTAGGTTTTGCCTTTTGTAAGACTGTCTATGCCCGCTTCCCTTATATGCCACGGTGTTTTGAAATCGGGTTGACCAACCGTAAGAGCAACAACGTCTTTTCTGCCGTCAAGCAAATCAAAAAATTTTCTTATTCCCGAAGGTTGTATACCACAAGCCTTGGAAGATAATATTTTAGTGTAATCCATCAGATTATATTCTCCCTGTCATCCAAGGTTTCGTTTCCAAAAACAGTTCCCTTGTCCTTATATTTTTTCAACACAAAATGAGTTGCAGTTGAAACAATATTTTCAAGGGGAGCAAGTTTGTAAGAAACAAAATATGCCACGTCTCTGAAAGTGCGTCCTTCAATATTCAAAAGCAAATCGTATTTGGCAGAGGACATCAGGTAAACGCTTTTCACTTCGGGATATTCATAAATTCGTGAAGCAATAGCGTCAAACCCTTCGTCTATCTGAGGAGAAACTTTCAACTCAATAAATGCACTTACGTATTCCTTACCTGCTTTATCCCAGTCTATAAGAGTTTTATATCCTAAAATTATCCCTTTGGATTCATATTCCGCAATTTCTTTTCTCACAATTTCAGGAGTGGTATCAAGCATGGAGGCAAGCTGTTCGTAATTCAGATTTCCTTCATTTTCCAAAAGTTCAAGCAATTCTTTCATTTCGTTCTTCTCCTTATTTCATTGATATGGAAAAATCCCATTTCTCTTATTTTATCAAAGGTTTCAATTATCCCCTCTCCAACGTGGGAAGCAAAGTGGGCGTCTGAACCAACGGTGATTCTTTCACCGCGCGCCTTCTTATACAAATTCAGTATATCGGTTTTCGGTACGGTATGACAAAGCCCTTGCCTTAACCCAGAAGTGTTTATTTCAAGAGCTGTTTTGTTTTTCGTCATTTTCTCAAAGAGAGCCAAAAATCCTTCCTCAAATTCCGAGTAAACGAATTCCTTTCCCCCTTCCTTCATATATCTTTCAGGGTATGTTATATGACCAATTGTGTCAATAAAACCTAAATCTGCTATCTCCATAAGTTCGGACAGATATTTTATGTATATCCCTTTGTCATAAAAGGGTGAGGTCTTTTTATAGTCAAAATAATAAAAATCGAAGCAGTTTCTTAAATTGTGTAAAGAACCGATTATGAATTCATATCCCATACTTTCGATTTTCGAAATCTTTTTTTCATTCAGCGTATGAGGTTGACCAATCTCCAGACCGAAAAAGACTTGCAATTTATCCTTATATTTTTCCTTGGCGTAAAGTATATTTTCCGCATCACGTTCGAAAAAGTATTCATCATACAGACCTTCTTCAATTCCGTCGTGATCGTAATGATTTGTAACGGCTATGGCAGAAAGTCCTTTTTCTATAGCTGATTCACATACTTTATCAATTTTTTCCTTGCTGTCGAAGGAAAATTCCGTATGCAAATGAAAATCCGAATATTTTTGGGTTTCGTTCAAGGTAAAACACCCCCTTATAATAATTACATTTTACAGCAAAAATAAAATATGTCAATAGTTTTTTTGAAAAGGTAAAAAGTCCTTGACAAAAATTAACGCCCATGATATCATATAATGCGTAAAACAAAGGGGTGAAAACAAACTTTTCGCTCATACAAAATATTAAAGTTATTATACATCAAAATATATTTTCGGAGGACATATATGAAAATAATTATCGATTCAAGAGAAAACATTGCAAAGAAAGCCGCAGAAAGATACGTTGAACTTCTTTCAAAGAAGCCAAATGCTATTTTAGGATATGCCACAGGTTCAACACCTTTGGATCTTTACGGTGAACTTGCAAAACTCAACAAAGAGGGCAAAATTTCTTTCAAGGACGTAACAACTTTCAACCTCGACGAATACGTAGGTCTTGACGGCTCTCACGACCAGTCATACCGTTATTTCATGAATACAAACCTTTTCTCAAAGGTTGATATAGACGTATCCAAAACAAATGTTCCTTCTGGTCTTGACACTTCTGCTGAAACAGCAGCCGCATACGATAAGGCTATTGAAGCCGCAGGCGGAATAGATATTCAGCTTCTCGGCATCGGAAACAACGGTCACATCGGATTCAACGAGCCTGGAACTCCTTTCGGTTCAAGCACGCATATGGTTGAGCTTACAGAATCCACAAGAGAAGCAAACAAACGTTTCTTTGCTTCCATTGACGACGTTCCCACACATGCAGTAACAATGGGCATTAAAACCGTTATGAATGCAAAAAGCATCATCATTATTGCTCTCGGCAAAGCAAAAGCGGAAATCGTAAAGAAAACTATTTACGGTGACGTAACTCCTGACGTTCCCGCATCTGTCCTCCAGCTCCATCCTGACGTTGAATTTTATATCGACGAAGAAGCCGCAGAACTTATAAAATAACTGAATTTATATAAAAAACATCCTGCTTCGCTTTAATAGCGTGGCAGGAATTTTTTTATTTTCTTTTTCTCGTTTTTATTGACAAAAACGGGTTTTGGGGTTATAATTAAAATGTAATTTTATGTTTTTTCGGAGGGTATTATGGCAGGTTCTCCCATGATTGATCAATACAAAGAAATAAAAGCGAATTATACTGACTGTATTCTCATGTTTCGTCTCGGAGATTTTTACGAGATGTTTTTCGAGGATGCTGAAACAGCTTCAAGAGAGTTGGAACTTGCGCTTACGGGAAGAAACTGCGGTGACAACGAAAGAGCACCCATGTGCGGTGTGCCTTTCCACAGCGCCGAAGGCTACATAACCCGCCTTATATCAAAGGGCTACAAGGTTGCCATATGCGAACAGCTTGAAGACCCCAAAGCAACGAAAGGTATTGTTAAACGTGACGTAGTGAGGGTTATCACTCCCGGAACCGTTACAGAAGGCGGTTTTCTCAAGGACACAAAAAACAACTATCTTTGTGCTATATACTTTGAAAACGGAAAGATTGGAATGGCTTTTGCAGACATTTCAACGGGAGAGCTTTCTGCAACTGATTATTCGGGAATCAACGCAGATGATTTCATAACAGCGGAAGGTGCGGCTTTCTCCCCTGCTGAACTCATTGTATCAGAAAAACTTAGTGAAAGCACACGTGAATATTTCACATCCAAATTCAAAACACTTATAACGGAATCAAAAGCTGATTTCGATAACGATAAAACCGTAGCGGCTTTATACCGTCGCTTCCCTGAAATATCAGAACAATCCTCTGTCGCAGTAAAGGCTGTTGCAGGCTTGATGTCATATCTTATCAGAACGCAGAAGCAGGATATGTCATACATGAACAAGCTGAATTTCTACGATAAGGAAGCTTTTCTTCAGATGGATGCCAATACCAGAAGAAGCCTTGAAATATCCGAATCCATGAGGACGGGTGACAAAAAAGGTTCTCTCCTTTGGGCGATAGATAAAACCTCAACCGCCATGGGTGCAAGACTTCTGAAAAAGTTTTTAGACAAGCCTTCCATGAACTGTTCCGTTATTCAGAAAAGGCTGGAAGTGGTTCGTGAACTTGTTGCTTCCGATATAACAAGACGAGAGCTTTCCTCTGAATTGAAAAATATAGTTGATATAGAACGTCTTATGACACGTCTTGTTTTCGGTAGTGCGAACGCGAGAGACCTGCGAGCATTGGAAAGTGCACTCCGCTCATTGCCCGATATCAAAAACGGAATCATGAATTTCAAATCCGCTCTTGTTTCAGAAATATACGAAAACCTCGACACCCTTGCTGATATCTGTTCATTGATAGACCAAAATATTGCAGAAAAACCGCCCTTTTCTCTCCGTGAAGGTGAAATTATAAAAGACGGTGCAAACGCAGACGTTGACGAATTGAGGGAGATTATAAGAGACGGAAAAGGATGGATTTCCAAAATTGAAGCAAAAGAAAAAGAACGCACGGGAATCCGAACTTTAAAGGTTGGATACAACAAGGTTTTCGGTTACTACATAGAGGTTTCAAACTCATTTCTCAATATGGTTCCCGAAGATTACATACGCCGTCAGACCCTTACAAACGGAGAACGTTTCATAACGGAACAACTCAAAGATATGGAAGGCAGAGTTCTTTCCGCGAAGGACAGAGACGCGGCTTTGGAATACGATATTTTCACCAAAATCAAATCCGTTATTCTTGACAATAGCACAAGGATTCAGAAAACTTGTGACAGTATTGCCCTTCTTGACGTGCTTTGTGCCTTTGCAAAATGTGCCGTCGAAAACAACTACGTAGAACCCGAAGTAGATTATTCAGGGGTGCTTCAGATAGAAAACGGCAGACATCCCGTCGTTGAAGCGGCAAGAAAAGATACGTATTTCGTACCGAATGACTGCAATCTGACTTCCGCATCCCGTCTTGCCATTATTACAGGGCCTAATATGGCAGGTAAATCCACGTATATGCGTCAGAATGCATTGATTATAATTTTAGCTCAAATAGGCTCCTTCGTTCCTGCAACAAAAGCGAGAATAGGTGTTGCTGATAAGATTTTTGCAAGAGTTGGCGCATCTGACGACCTTGCTTCAGGTAATTCCACCTTTATGGTTGAAATGAACGAAGTATCATATATTCTCAAAAATGCAACGGAAAGAAGCTTCATCATATATGATGAAATCGGCAGAGGAACTTCCACCTATGACGGTATGAGCATTGCACGTGCCGTTGCAGAGTACACGGTCAAGAACATCAAGGCAAAAACCTTGTTTGCAACCCATTATCACGAGCTTACGGACATGGAAGCTCTTGTGGATGGTGTTATAAATCTCAACGTTGCCGCAAAAAAGAAGGATGATTCCATACAGTTTTTGCGTAAAATCGTAAAAGGTCCTACAGCAAGCAGTTACGGTATTGAAGTAGGAAGCCTTGCAGGACTTCCGAAGGAAGTAATAAATTCAGCCAAAAAGCATCTGAAAGCCGCAGAAGGCGCACGTGTTGCAATCCCTGCACCCAAAACAGAAGAAGCGAATTATTCATTTGACAATTTATCCAACGACGAAATAGTATCAAAGCTGAAAGCTACGGATATAAATACTTTAACCCCTATTGAAGCAATTGGATTAGTTTACGAGCTGAAAAAAATTGCAGATGCTGAATAAAGAGGTAAAAAAGTGGGAATAATAAATATTTTAGATACCCAAACGGCTAATATGATAGCCGCAGGCGAGGTTGTGGAAAAACCTGCCTCCGCTGTAAAAGAAATGCTTGAAAATTCAATAGATGCTGATGCTTCCCATATAAGCTGTGAAATCAGAGGTGGTGGAAACACTTTTATCCGCATCACCGATGACGGAAAGGGTATATCGGGAGATGATCTTCCGAAAGCTATTCTGCCCCATGCAACAAGCAAAATTCTTACCGCAGACGACCTTGACGGTGTTCTGACCTTGGGATTTCGTGGTGAAGCGTTGGCGGCAATCTCCTCCGTTTCACGCCTTGAAATTCTTTCAAAAACGAAAGACTCTCCCATCGGTCACAAACTTACAGCCGATGAAAACGGTGTTGAAATAGCGGAAGACGGCTCACCCGACGGAACTGTTATTACTGTAAACGATTTGTTTTACAACGTTCCCGCAAGACGAAAATTCATGCGTAAAGATGCGTCGGAAGCATCTGCCATTTCAGGAGTTGTTACAAGAGCCGCACTCTCTCATCCCGAGATATCCTTCAAAATGGTATCAGACGGTGCAGTTAAATTCATAACTCCTGGGGATGGGGATTTATATTCCGCCATATACTCCACTTTGGGAAAGGAATTTGCAAATTCTCTCACAGCCGTCGCAGGCGTTTACGATGGAATCACCGTCGGAGGTTATATTTCCAAGCCTGGTGAATCAAGAGGAAGCAGAAGCGGACAATATTTCTTCGTAAACGGAAGATCCGTTCAATCGACGCAGATTATGGCTGCGTTAGAACAAGCGTTCAGATCATATATGCCCCCAAAACGCTTCCCCGCCGCCGTTTTGAAAATTGAAGTTCCACCGAAATCCGTTGACGTCAACGTTCACCCCGCAAAAACGGAAATAAAATTCGCAGACGACAGAAAAATATTCAACGCTGTCTATTCCTCTGTTTTAATGGCGTTGCGTGGGGAAAATACAGAAGTTTCATTCGTTTCAGAAGGCGATTATGATTCGCATAAATCAGAAAAATCCCCCGAACTTTCGAACGTTTTCGAATCAAAGATTTCAGATAAGACAATATCGACAACACCTACCTCTTTGACTTATGACATATACAATGACAGAAAACCCCAAGGAAGTTATATATTTTTAAGAGACCCCAACGTTCCTCTTAAAGAATCCTTTGAAGAAAGAGTTAAAAAAGCGGAACAAGAAAAGACCTTTGATTCCGTCTCCCGTCCTCTGAATGAGGAAATAGCAAAAAGGCAAGAAGAAATTGCTAAAGGTACAAAGCTTTCTTGCGTTCCGAATAGCAACGTTCACGATTCAAAATCGGATTTTGTATCAAAAACTAACTCCGAATCAACTTCTGACTTGGCTTCAGACGAAAACGATGCAAAATCTAATTTTGCCTCAGAAGATACCGCCAAGTTAAAATCATCTTTTGAAACTGTTGAGTCAACTTCCTCCCCCGCCCAACCGACTCAATTCACGATTGAAAACACGGCTATTCAGCTTGAACAAAACGTTAAATCACAGCTTCCCGCTTTCAAGGTTATAGGCGAGGCTTTCGGTGGATATATCATAGCGGAGACGGAAAGTGCCTTATTGCTCATTGACAAGCATGCCGCACACGAACGAATTCTTTACGAAGACCTTGCAAGCAAAAGAACGTCTGCTCAATCGCAACTTCTTTTGTCTCCCCACGTTGTCCGCCCGGGCGTTGAAGCAACGGAAATTCTCCTTGAAAACAGCGAACTTCTTTTATCCTACGGATTTGAAATTGACAGTTTCGGAAACGATTCCGTTGCGGTCAGGGCAATTCCCGCAACTCTTACAGGCGTAAACGGTATTGAAGCACTCCTCGATGAATTTGCCGCAAATTTAGCATTAGGTGACAGACTCTCATTCTCGAAGCGTTGCGACAGAGCGTTGTATACTTTAGCCTGCAAAGCGGCTATCAAATTAGGCCCACCGTCAAAAAATGAAGAGCTTGAAGTTTTAGTCGAAAAACTTCTTTCAAACCACAAACTACGTCTTTGCCCACACGGCAGACCAATAGTTAAAGAAATTCCCAAAAGAGAAATAGAAAAATTTTTTGACAGGTAATTTTTTTCCACAACGCATTCAACATGTGTTGTGGATTTTATTCAAAGGTGTTTTATGATTTCAAAATACATAAAAAAATATGAAAACGAATATTGCAAAGGCTTGGAATTTAATAATTGTTACACAGAAAATTATGAAATCCAAGGAATAAAAATAATTGTGTACGTTCAAGAACATAGAAGCAATTCACAAACACGTATAAAAGCTCACGTTATTCTTTCTAAAAAAGAATATAAATATGAGTTTGATTCTGTCGATATATATAGCTGGAAAAACAACTTCTATCCATTGAAACTTCATGACAAAGATTTAATATGTTTTAGAAAAACACTATATGGGTTTACGTTTCTGAACAAAGATACGTTGAAGGAAGAATTTGAATTTTTCCCTGAAAAAGTATTGAACGATGATGAATCGTTTATAATCGTGAATGCAAAAAGCTTTAAGGATCTGGTTATATTCGACGGATGCTATTGGGCTTGCCCATATGGATATTATGCATTCGACTACAAAACCAAAAAATTTTTAAATCTGTCTAACGAATTTGATATCTGGTCATCAGACGATTTCGAATGTGAAATTGAAAACAATTTTCTGATTCTAAAAGGCATGGGCAGTGACGAAAGATTTGCTGAAATCCATCTTGGCTATGATAAACTCAAGAATCTTATATCACGTAAAGGCGAAAAAGATTTTTAAAAATCCAAAAACATGAGTCGTTTATGAAAGCCCGCTTTGGGTCTTTTGTCTTATTCATATTTACTTTAAACAAATTTACAAAAGACAACATTTTACGATTAAGTTATTGAAAAAGCACCCCCAAATGGCTACTTCTTATAAGGATTATAAAACCCCGATGAATTTTATCGGGGTTTTTGTTGCATCTATGCAGTACAATTATGTAAATTTGTATATCAATCTTTCTCTATTTTTTTATAAACTTTATTTTCAACATATATCATCATATTGTTATTTAAAACAGCATAAAACAACACGCTCAATAAACCCGCAACTGCTCCTATCAGTGCATGATCAACATTTTGCAATTTTAACACAATGCCCAAAGCGCACCACACCATGAAAGAAAAGACAATTTTAAATCTATTTTCTTTTCTCCATTTTTTCTTGTAAAATGTTATTTTTTCTTTTAGTGTAAACGAACTATTTTCCAAAGCTTCCAATAAGTTGTTATCGGCAACCTTTTTATACTCATTGTCATCAATTTTTTCGCCAATAAAAAGCTCGTTCAGAGTTATGTGCAGAATATTGCATAAATCTTGCATAATTGAAACATCAGGCAAATTCAAACCTCGTTCCCACTTTGAAACTGCATTTTTGCTTATATTCAATTGCTCCGCCAATTGTTCCTGTGTTAAGTGTTGCTTCTTTCTGTTTTCGGAAATGAATTTTCCGATTTTAATTTGATCCATAAATAATCACTCCTTTGCAAAAAGTATATCACATACATTCATCTTAATACACATACTTGCGGTTTACTTGCTGAAATTTATCATTGATTTGATTCAAAATCAGAACAAAAACAATTACTCACTGCCTTAATAGAAGAAGATCGCATTTGTACACACAAACACTCTTGGGTACGCCCCCTTTTCATTTTATAATACAAGTCGATTTTAGTCAAGTTAGTGTTATTGAAAGATTGTGTCAAGTAGTTCTGGGATTTTTTAAAAGAAAAATTTGGAGCTTAAACGAGAATAAGCATTAAGGAGTACAGAAGTACCTGTAACTTTTCCAGAAGAAAAGCCCGTAGGAACATATTCTTTTTCAAAAATGCTCCAATCGTGATAATTGCCAAAGGAAGATTTAATCTGTTCTTCAGCGTATTTGTTGTATATCTCCCGAGTTTGCCTGAAAAAACATCAAAATTGAATAATAAAAAAACAAAAAATCTCAAAAAACATTGATAAAAAGGGGATTTTTTTCGTTTT
>JAZOCZ010000116.1:0-3074 GCA_045596755.1 Eubacteriales bacterium
CAGGATTTACTTGTGCAAAAGCATCGGCTGGATTTGCTAAAAATCTTCGTTCCGACGTTTTTAAAAAGATTCAGACATACTCATTTGAAAACATAGATAAATTCTCATCTGCATCTCTCGTAACGAGATTAACAACGGATATTGGAAATGTTCAGATGTCTTTTATGATGTTAATCAGGACGGCAATAAGATCTCCTTTAATGTTGATATTCTCATTTTTTATGGCATTTTATATGGGAGGAAAACTCGCTTTTGCGTTTGTTGTAGTCGTTCCTTTTCTTGCATTTGGTCTTATTATGGTTGCAAGGAACGCAATGCCTGCTTTCAGACGTGTGTTCAAAAAATATGATAAGCTAAATGAATCTATAGAAGAAAACGTTCGTGGAATGAGAGTTGTTAAAGGCTTTTCAAGAGAAGAATACGAAAAAGAAAAGTTTAACAACGCAGCTGAAGAAATCAGAAAAGATTTTACTAAAGCAGAAAGAATAGTTGCTCTTAATACGCCTATTATGCAAATATGCTTGTATTTTATAATGGTTTTCGTTTTGCTTGTTGGTTCAAATCTTTCAATTGTTTCAAATAAAATCGACGTTGGTCAAATTTCAGCTATACTTACTTACGGTATGCAGATCCTTATGTCATTGATGATGCTTTCCATGATATTTGTTATGCTTACTTTATCAACAGAATCCGCAAAACGTATATGTGAGGTTCTTGATGAAGAACCATCTTTAAAAAACAAAGAAAAACCATTATATGAAGTTAAAAACGGTTCTGTTGAATTTAAAAACGTTTCCTTCAAATATTCAAAACAAGCTGAAAAATTCTCCCTTGAAAACGTTAATCTTAAAATTGAATCAGGCATGACGGTTGGAATTATAGGTGGTACCGGTTCGAGTAAATCAACTCTCGTTCAACTTATTCCAAGATTATACGATGCGACTGTTGGTGAAATTTTTGTTGGCGGTATAAACGTTAAGGATTATGATCTCGATGTTCTTCGACATTCTGTTGCAATGGTTCTTCAGAAAAACCTTCTGTTTTCAGGAACGATAAAAGAAAATCTCTTGTGGGGAAATGAAAACGCAAGTGATGAAGAAATTATAGAAGCATGCAGGCTTTCTATGGCTGATGAGTTTGTTCAAACTTTCCCTGATAAATATGATACCAAAATAGAACAAGGAGGAACAAACGTTTCAGGTGGTCAAAAGCAAAGACTTTGTATAGCGAGAGCTTTGCTCAGAAAACCTAAAATTTTGATTCTTGACGATTCAACGAGTGCCGTTGATACTAAAACAGATGCATCTATTCGTTCAGGATTAAAAAAGTATATTCCAGAAACTACTAAAATTATAATTGCACAGAGAATTGATTCCGTAAAAGATGCCGATATAATAATAGTAATGGATAACGGAAGAATAAGTGATATTGGAAAACACGATGAACTTTTGAAATCAAGTAATATATACCGTGAAGTATTTGAACAACAAACGAAAGGGGGAGACAATAATGAATAAAAAACCGAAAGCCACCCCTGGGACTTTTAAACGTGTTATTAAAATGCTTTTTCAATCCTATCCTGTCCTTATTCCAATTACAATTGTATGTATCCTCTTTTCATCAATAACTGCAGCAATTCCCGCAATATTTCTTGAAAAAGTAATTGCTATTATTGATAAATGGCAAGCGTCAGGTGACTGGGCAAATGCAAAAAATGAAATAATCCCCAAAGTAATGCTTCTTGTTGTCTTTTACGTAATTTCTATAATTGCGATAACGATATATACTCAACTTATGGCGTACATTACTCAAGGTTTTCTGCAAAAAAGCAGAAAAGAGATGTTTGATAAAATGCAAACCCTTCCTATAAAATTTTTCGATACACATAAGCATGGCGATATAATGAGTCATTATACAAATGATATCGATACAATGAGGCAACTCATTTCTCAAGCGCTTCCGACCCTTATTCGTGCCGGTGCAATAGTTGTTTCTGTATTTTTCATAATGATTTATTTCAGCGTTTGGCTCACCCTTGTTGTTGTCATAGGCGTTATATCAATGCTTTTCGTTGTTAAAAAAATAGGTGGAGGCTCTGCAAAGTATTTTATTCGTCAGCAAAAATCCATAGGCAAAACTGAGGGTTTTATGCAGGAAATGATGAACGGACAAAAGGTAATAAAAGTATTTAGCCACGAAAAAGAATGTATAGATGACTTCGATAAAATTAACGAAGAACTTTATAATGACAGTTTCAAGGCAAACGCATATGCAAACTCCTTAGGGCCTATAAATAACAATATTGGTAATATACTCTACGTTATAATTGCAGTTGTAGGCGGACTTTTTATTCTCTGGGATATACCTGATTTTAGTTTTTCTGGAAAAGAATTTGGAATTAGTATTGTAGTTCCATTTCTTAGCATGACAAGGCAATTTACAGGAAATCTTAATCAAGTTTCACAACAGATAAATTCAATAGTTATGGGTCTTGCAGGTGCGGGACGTATCTTTTCGGTTATCGATGAAAAACCCGAAGCTGATGATGGATACGTAACACTTGTAAATGCAGAAATTGATTCCGAAGGTAATATTATTGAAACTACCGAGAGAACAGGGAAGTGGGCATGGAAACATCCGCACGGTGACGGAACCTTAACATATACGGAATTAAAAGGCGACGTCAGACTTGTAAACGTTGATTTTGAATACGTTGAAGGCAAACAAGTTTTAAACGATATTTCTGTTTATGCCGAACCTGGTCAGAAAGTTGCTTTCGTTGGAGCAACAGGTGCGGGTAAAACGACAATAACTAACCTTATCAACCGTTTTTATGATATCGCTGATGGAAAAATCAGATACGATGGCATAAATATAAATAAAATCAAAAAATCAGACCTTAGACGTTCCTTAGGTATTGTTTTACAGGATACAAACCTTTTCACAGGAACAGTTATGGAGAATATTAGATACGGAAAGCTTGATGCAACTGATGAGGAGTGCATAGCAGCGGCAAAACTTTCTGGTGCTGATGACTTTATTGTAAGGCTTCCTGAACAGTATAATACAGAGTT
>JAZOCZ010000117.1:0-18805 GCA_045596755.1 Eubacteriales bacterium
GACTTTCGTTAAAGAAGCGAAATTTGAACGTCTTGGTGCTTTTGAATATTCAAAAGAAGAAGGCACTGCAGCTTTCGATATGCCTGAGCAGGTTCATCCTAAAAAGAAAAAGAGCCGCAGAGATGCTATAATGCGTGCTCAGATGAAGATTCATGAAGAACATAACGATGCTCTCGTTGGCAAAACGATGACGGTTCTTTGCGAAGGGTACGATCAGGCGGCAGAAAGCTATTATGGCAGAAGCTATGCTGACGCTCCGGATATTGACGGAAAAATATATTTTACGTCCTACAGAAGAATAAAGGACGGCGAAATGATAAAGGTGAAAATTGCCGAAGTGCTTGATTACGACCTTGTAGGTAAGGCAGTTAAGGAGGAATAATGAATACACCAAATAAACTGTCCATAGCGAGAGTTGTTCTTACGCCTGTATTCACGTTGTTTCTTGTATATTCTTTCTTTGGCGGCGGTCATATCGCCCATATTGTAAATACGCTTTTGTCTGCTGCTGTTTTTGGCGCGGCAGCTCTTACGGATTATTATGACGGGAAAATTGCGAGACGTGACAATATCATAACGAAATTTGGTATATTTATTGACCCGCTTGCAGATAAATTTATGATTTTCTGTGCCATGATAGGTATTTTTGCATCAGGATACATTGGTGACGGTGCTTCTGTTTTCAAGCACTTTTACCTTTGGTGCGGACTTGTAATTATTTTTCGTGAACTTGCAGTTACAACTATGAGACTCGTTGTTGCAGGCGAATCGGGCATTGTTGTTCCTGCTAATATTTGGGGAAAGATGAAAACAGTATCCCAGATAGTTGCAACGCTTGTAACGTTGGCTGAAAGTTTACTTGACGATATTCTGCTTCTTGCGGGGCTTGAAGGCGGTTTCCTTGGAGGTGGAATGTATTTCAGTATAGTTGCAGTATGCTTTGCGGCAATAAGCTCCATTGTTTCTGGTATGATTTATTTAAAGAGCTATTGGAGCGCAATTAAACCGTAAATTTTTGAAAAACAGTGATATTACGGTAAAACTTTAAAGCTTTTTGAAGTTGAAAAATAACTTAAAGCTTTGATGCTTTGCGGAGTAACGATTTCGCAGCTTTGCAAAGCAAAAAATTAAAACCTTGATTTTTAAACCTTAACACGAAAGGATATATCCCAATGAAACTTTATAACTCTCTTACCCGTTCCCTCGAGGAATTTGAAATCAAAGACAACACTGTGAGAATGTATGCTTGCGGTCCTACGGTATACAACCGCTTCCATATAGGAAACTCACGCTGTTTCGTTGTTTTTGATATGCTCAGAAGGTATCTGGAGTACAGAGGAGTAAAAGTGCTTTTTGCACAGAATTTCACAGACGTTGACGATAAACTTATCAAAAAAGCGGCTGAAGAAGGAACAACCGTTCCAGAACTTGCAGAAAAATATATAAATGAATATTTCATCGATGCGGAAGGCCTTGGAATAAAAAAAGCTACGTATCATCCGAGAGCAACTGAAACTATGGATGAAATTATAGCTATGGTAGGAAAACTCATTGAAAAAGGCCACGCATACGTAGCTTCAAACGGTGACGTTTATTTCTCCGCAGAAAGCTATAAGGATTACGGAAAGCTTTCGCATCTTGATTCCGATAACCTTGAAGCGGGAGCAAGAATAAGCGTTAACGATATCAAACGCCATCCCTTTGATTTTGCCCTTTGGAAAGCAAGAAAAGAAGAAAGCGAAATAGCTTGGGAAGCTCCTTGGAGCATGGGCAGACCTGGTTGGCATATTGAATGCTCAGCTATGATAGATAAGCTTTTCGGCTCTGATATTGATATCCACGGTGGCGGACCAGACCTTATTTTCCCTCACCATGAAAATGAAATTGCACAGACGGAATGTGCCACGGGTAAGCCTCTTGCAAGATTCTGGCTTCATAACGGTTATATAAACGTTGACAACAAAAAAATGTCCAAGTCCGCAGGAAACTTCTTTATGGTTCGTGATGCGGCGGCGGAATTCGGATATGATGCTGTAAGGTATTTTGTTCTTGCTTCCCATTACAGAAGCCCTATAAATTACAGTGCAGACATTCTCCGTCAGGCTGCGGCAGCTGTTGAAAGACTTCAGAACTGTGAAGAAAATCTCACCTTCAGAAAACAGACGGCAGAAAACATTCCTATGTCTGATAATGAGAAAGAATGCCTTTCTTACTTAGAGGAAAAGAAAAAAGACTTTATTTCTGCTATGGATGAGGACTTCAACACGGCGGACGCTTTGGGTTGTGTTTTCGAAATGGCAAGAAAAATAAATTCCCTTCTCAAAGAAGAAAAACTTTCCGCAGAGTTCTGCGAGAGCGCATATAACGCATATTACGAGCTTTTATCTCTCTTGGGATTTGAGAAGAAAAACAATAAATCCGACAGTGACGATGTCGAAATTGAAAAACTCGTTGCTGAAAGAACAGAGGCTAAAAAAGCGAAAAATTTCGCAAGAGCAGACGAGATAAGAGAAATTCTCAAAGATATGGGCGTTGTTGTTGAAGATACAAGACAAGGTGCTAAATGGAAACGAGTATAACCTCATACAGTCCGTTGGTTCTGGCATACGCAGGAGATGCGGTTATAGAACTTCTTGCAAGGGAACGCCTTGTCAAACAGGAAGAAACGCAGGTTTCGGTCCTTAATGAAAAATGTAGAAAATACGTCACGGCAACAAACCAGAGCCTTGCTTCCTTTAAGGCGGAGGAATTATTTACCGAGGAAGAAGCAAACGTTTTTCGGAGAGGGAAGAACACGAGGATTCATAACACTCCGAGAAGCGCCAACGTTAAGGATTATCATAGAGCGACGGGACTTGAGGCAGTTTTCGGGTATCTTTATCTATCGGGAAAAACTGACAGAGCGAGAGAACTTTTTGATGCAATATACGATTGACGGGTAATTTTATGGATGATTTGAGCATGCTTCAAAGAAGAGTTTTGGTGTTTATCAAAGCGTTTCTGAACAATTACGGATATCCTCCTACCGTGAGGGAGATTGCCAAAGGTGCTGATATAAAATCCACGTCAACGGTTCACGATGCGCTTAACAAGCTGGAACAGAAGGGGTATATAAATCGTGACGGCGGGCAGAGCAGAAGTACGGTTATAACAGGTGTATCCACGGACAGCGGTGTATATAGCATACCTCTTATGACTCGCAAAGGAGAAGACTGCGGTTTTGGAATGATAGACGTTCCGAGAAGCCTTATTCAAGACAGAGAAGGAATTTTTGCTGTGAAAAGCGTAAATGCTTTTTATGAGAAAGGGGTTCTTGAAGGTGACGTTCTTGTTGTAAAATCGTGTAAGGAATCAGAAAAAGACGATTTGGTTGTTTATGACGATTTGACCGTCGGAACTCCTTGTTCTTCAGAATGTGCCAACGAGCTTGTTTCCATTGATGGAATTGAAGAATGCGAAGAAAAAAATCCTGAAATCATTGGAAAAGTTTTGGTTTGCATAAGGCATTTTTAAAAAAATGCATATTGAACCGGAAGAAAAAATATGTTAATATAAAGCAAAGTACATAAATAAATTGGGAAGGATGAAAAAAGGATGGCTAAATATAAGCGCGTGTTGCTCAAACTTTCAGGCGAGGCTATGAGTGGCGAAGACGGAATAATCAATTTTGAATTCGTTAAACAGATAGCAGAGGTTATAAAGCGTTGTGCTGACGAGGGTGTTGCCTTCGGTATAGTAATCGGTGGCGGTAATATATGGAGAGGTGCCGTGGGCGTTCAGGTTGAGCGTTCGAGAAGCGACCATATGGGTATGCTTGCAACGGTTATAAATTCCCTTGCTATGCAGGATATGCTTATTAAATGCGGAGTAGAGGCACACGTTATGACAGCTCTTGATATGCAGAGGGTTGCAGAAAGCTACAGCCAGTATAAAGCAAACGAGTATCTTGACCAGGGGAAAACTGTTATTATTGCTTGCGGAACAGGCAATCCTTATTTTTCAACGGATACGGGCGCACTTCTTCGTGCAGCTGAAATTCATGCGGACGTTGCTTTGCTTGCAAAGAATATAGACGGAGTTTATGACAGTGACCCGAAGAAAAATCCTTCAGCCGTAAAATATGAATCTGTAACTTATGAGGAGCTGCTTGAGAAAAATCTCAGAATTATAGACAGCGCCGCATCATCATTAGGAATTGAAAATAATATAAAATCTCTCATTTTTGCACTCAAATCCCCTGAAAACATTTATAAGGCGGTTATGGGTGAAGACGTGGGAACAATAGTGAAAGGAAGAAACTAACATGAAACTTGACGTAAAACAGTATGAAGAAAAAATGAAAAAAAGCATCGCTTCTTATGAAGAAGAACTTGCATCAATTCGTGTAGGCAGAGCAAACGCAAAGGTGCTTGACAAGGTTGAGGCTCTTTATTACGGAACACCAACTCCTATTAACCAGATGGCAGAAATCAAAGCTGCAGACCCTAAAACTCTCGTTATAACTCCTTGGGATGCAACTTCTCTTAAAGCTATTGAAAAGGCTATTCAGGCTTCCGACGTTGGCATCACTCCTACAAACGACGGAAAATGCATAAGACTTTCTTTCCCACCTCTCACAGAAGAACGCCGTAAAGAGCTTACGAAAAACACATCCAAGCTTGGCGAAAACGCAAAGGTTGCTCTCAGAAATATCCGCAGAGATGCAAATGATAAATGCAAGGATATGAAAAAAGCTTCTGAAATGACAGAAGACGAACAGAAGCAGAGCGAAAAAGATGTTCAGGAGCTTACCGATAAGTATATCAAGTTGGTAGATGATATTACCTCAAAGAAACAGAAAGAAATCATGGAAATCTGATTTTTGAAAAAATAAAAACGGTGGATGAAAAATGGGTAAGGTTATAATTCCAGAGGGACTTAAACACGTAGCTGTAATAATGGATGGTAACGGACGTTGGGCGAAAAAACGTCTGATGCCCAGAACCTTCGGTCATTCCGAAGGAGGCGAGGCGTTTGTAAAATTGGTTGATACATGCAACGATTCAGGTCTTGAATACTTGACCGTTTACGCTCTCTCGACGGAAAACTGGAACAGAAGTGCGGATGAGATAGGCGGTCTTATAAAGATAATGCATGCCTATATTGAAAAATATTCTCCAATGCTCAAAAAGAAGAACATTCGTCTGAGACTTTTCGGTGACCTTTCCCGATTCGATGAAAAATCTCGTGAAGTGCTTTTGAGGAGCGAAAAGTTCCTTGAAGACAATACGGGAATGACTTTAGGTATCTGTGTCAGCTATGGCGGCAGAGACGAAATTGTCGATGCCGTCAACAAGCTCTTGGCGGAGGGAAAAAAGGACATAACCAAGGAAGATTTGTCTTCATCCCTTTACACGGCTGGCGTGCCGGATCCCGATTTGGTTATAAGAACCGGTGGGGAAAAACGCATATCCAATTTTTTGCTTTGGCAAAGTGCGTATGCGGAATATTATTTTACAGACGTTCTTTGGCCTGATTTTGACGATAAGGCATTTTCCGATGCCCTTGAATCCTTTGCTTCACGTAAAAGACGTTACGGAAAAGAAAACTGACAAAAGGCGGTTATTGGTATATGAAACGAGTAATTACTGCTATTATTATGATAGCTATTTTCATACCCGTGCTTATTTTTTCGGACACTTTGGCATTTCCCATCGTAATTTCTTTGGTGGGGGGGATTGCGGCAGGAGAGGTTTTGTACATAAGAGGACTTCACAAAAAGCCATATATTATGATTCCTTCCGTGCTTTTCGTGATGCTTTGCCCGCTTGTTTCGGGAACTGACTGTTTGCCTGTGTTTAAGTCTCATAACTACAACTTTTTAGTTGTGGCTTTTCCTGTGTTTGTGGCATACCTTTTGTTTGTGGCTGTGACGTTCAACAGAAAAATTGCTTTTTCCGACGTGACATACGCTTGTGTGAGCGTTTTATACATAGCTCTTGCGATGTTTTCGATCCCCTTTATCAGGGAAAGAGCAAAACTCGATTATTTGCTTCTCATTCTTTGCCCTTGCTTTACTGATATTTTTGCATTGTACGGCGGAAAATTTTTCGGAAAGAAAAAACTTTGTCCTGCCGTAAGTCAGCATAAAACCGTTGAAGGTGCAATTTCAGGCGTTATAGGAAGCGTTGTTGGTGCTATTCTTTATGGTTCGGTTAGATGTTCTGCCACAAATGATAAATTTGATATTCTCTTCCTCGTGGCTGCAGGCGTTGGAATTTCCGTAGTTGGACAGTACGGAGACCTTATTGCTTCTCTTTTGAAAAGGAATTGCGGCGTTAAGGATTTCGGGAACATATTCCCTGGTCACGGTGGAATTATGGACAGGTTTGACAGTATCTTTGCCGCATTTGTATGTGCCTTCGTATTCCTTACTGCTTGCAAAGAAATTTTTGTTATTATATAAGTCTAAAAAACGGGATGCGCGGTGTCTGAACTGATGCCTTCGTGTCCCGCTTTGGTTTGAAAAAAGGGATACGACATCCCCTGTTTTCTTAATATTCAATTAAAAAGGATAAAGTATAATGAGTAAAACCATAACAGTTTTGGGTTCTACAGGTTCTATAGGTGTTCAGACTCTCGACGTTGCTGAACGTTTTGGCTATAAGGTGGAGGGGATCTCCGCTTATTCCAACGTACGTCTTGCAGAAGAACAATGCAGAAAATTTGGAATAAAACAAGTATGCATAGGGGAAAAATATTACAGTGAATTGAAAACTGCCCTTGCAGATACTGACGTTGTAGTTACCGCAGGAGAAGATGCAGTTTCCGCCATGGCTTATGAATGTACCTCTGAGGTGCTTTATAATTCTGTTATGGGGATTGCGGGTATGAAACCCACCTTGGCGGCTATCAGAGGCGGTGTTAAGAAAATAGCCTTTGCCAACAAGGAAACGTTAGTTGCGGGTGGAAGCATAGTAATGAAAGAGGCGGAGAAAAACGGGGCGGTTTTGCTTCCCGTTGACAGCGAACATTCCGCTATTTTCCAATGTCTTCAATGTGGAAGCAAAGCAAATAAAATATTGCTTACCGCATCGGGAGGACCATTTTTCGGCAAAAAGAAAAAAGACCTTGAAAATATAACTCCAAAAGATGCATTAAAACATCCCAATTGGAGCATGGGGGCAAAAATAACCATAGATTCATCCACGATGATGAATAAGGGGTTGGAAATTATAGAGGCGGCTCATCTTTTTGGGATGTCACCCGATGATATAGAGGTTGTGGTTCACAGAGAAAGCATAATTCATTCCATGGTTGAATTTTGCGACGGAGCAGTTATTGCTCAACTTGGCTCCCCTGATATGCGGCTTTGTATTCAGTATGCCGCAACTTACCCCGACAGACTTCCTTCTTCGGTAAAACCTCTTAATTTCGCTGAAATCGGAACACTTACGTTCCATAAGCCTGACCGAAAAACCTTTACCTTGCTTGATACTGCGGTGAATGCGTTTAAACGTGGCGGAAATATTCCTGCAGCTATGAACGGAGCTAACGAAGAAGCAGTTTCGCTTTTCCTTCAAGGCAAGATAAAATATTTACAGATTTTCGACCTTGTGGAAGAAGCATCCCTTAACGCAAAATATATAAAAGACCCAACAGAAACGGAAATATTTGAAACAGATACGGCATCCCGTGAATATGTAAAAAGCCGTATACAGTAGTTTTTCTACTCGGAAAGGAGTAAAATTTTGGCATCATTTTTATCAACTTCAGGAACGGTAATTTTAACTCTTTTAATGTTCGGAATACTTATCACGATTCATGAATTCGGGCATTATATAGTAGCAAGACTTTTCGGCGTTGGAATCATTGAATTCTCCATTGGAATGGGGCCGAAGATTTTTTCGTGGAAAGGAAAGAAAAATTTATTTTCAATAAGACTCCTTCCCATAGGCGGTTACGTAAATATGGTCGGAGAATACGGAAGCGAAGACGAAACGCTTTCAGAGGAAGACAAAAACAAACCTCCCTTCAACGAAAAGCCCATATGGCAAAGACTTTTAGTTGTTCTTGCAGGACCTTTCATGAACGTTTTGCTGGGACTTGTGGTTATGTTCTGCCTTGTTCTTAATACGGACGTTATTGGTTCTCTTAATATTGCTGATTTTGAACTTACTCCAAGCACTGGTTACGTTACAAGCGGAAACAATATGCTTTATATATCGGAAACGGATAACAAAGATGAAAAAGGATTCCTTGAAGGCGACGTTATAGTAAGCGTTGATGGCGAAATATTCAATGCAAACGGTATCTCTCTTGAAGATGCAATAAAAAAATTCGGAACTCCAAAAACCGCAAAGGTTATGAGAAAAAATATTGTCGTCGATATTGAAAATCCCCTTTTACCTGATGTATCATGTCTTGCTTTAAGCGGTAATCTTATGGCAGGGGATAAAATTGTTGAAATTGGCGGAACGAATATTTACGTTTATTCCGATATGTCTTCGCAGATTGCCCGTCTTGGCATAAAGCCAATTTCCGTAACTGTTGAAAGAAACGGAAAGGAAACTGTGGTTGAAAATGTGATTTTTCCAAAACATTCCGAAAATAACGTGCTTTTTGGTGAAAGTGATTTCCGTGTATACAGAAAAGAAAAAAACGCTGGAAACGTTCTTTACGAAGCATTTTTCCAAAGCATTTCAACTCTTAAAATGACTATTTATTCCATAACAGATACGTTTTCAGGCCGTTACGGAGTTGAAGCACTTTCTGGTCCAATAGGAATTGGCGGTCAGGTAGGTGAGATGGTAAAAAGCGAACTTCCAATAAAAAACCTTCTTACCCTTATGGTTCTTGTCTCTTTGAGCCTTGGAATCTGCAACCTGTTGCCGTTGCCTGTTCTCGATGGTGGCAGAGTTGTGCTTTTCTTGGTGGAAGCTGTAAGAAGAAAACCTTTGAATCCTAAAATCGAATCCGCTATAATGGCAGTAAGTATGGCGGCAGTTTTACTTTTGATGTTTGCAGTTGCGTTGAAAGATATAGTAGCTCTGTTTTAGAGCTTGAGAGGGGAATTTTATGAGAAGAACTTCCAAAGAAATACAAATAGGTAACGTTAAAATAGGCGGTAACAACCCCATAGCCATTCAGTCAATGACCAACGCGGACACGGCTGACAGAGAAAAAACACTTGCACAGATAAAAGCCCTTGAAGATGCGGGATGCCACATAGTAAGATTTACGGTAAACACTTTGGATGCTGCAAAAAACATTGCTTATTATAAAGAAAATTCCAAAATACCTCTTGTTGCGGATATTCATTTCGATTATAAACTTGCTCTTGAAGCCGCAGCAGCGGGAATTGATAAAATAAGAATAAACCCGGGAAACATCGGTGAGGATAGCAGAATCAAGGCTGTGACAGATGAGTGCAGGAAAAGAAATATTCCCATAAGAATAGGCATAAACGGTGGTTCTCTTGAAAAATCTTTGCTTGCAAAATACGGAAGTCCCACGGCAGAAGCCATTGCTGAAAGCGGTATAAATGCCGTCAGAACATTGGAAAGGTTCGATTTCGACAATATAGTTTTGTCCCTTAAATCTTCTTCCGTTGCGGATACTATAAAGGCAAACAGGATAGCCGCAGAATCTTTGCCCTATCCGTTGCATTTGGGCGTAACGGAATCGGGGACGAAGGAAAAGGGAATTTATAAATCAGCCATAGGAATAGGCTCTCTCCTTGCTGACGGAATAGGAGACACCATAAGAGTGTCTCTTACCGCAGATGTAGTAGAGGAAGTAAAGGCCGCAAGAGAGATTCTTTTCGCCTTGAAACTTATCCCCGGAATAACCCTTATTTCCTGCCCGACTTGCGGAAGATGCAAGATAAACCTTATTTCCATAGCGAAGGAGTTGCAGGAAGACCTTAATAAAATTCATACGAATAAGCCAATTACAGCCGCTCTTATGGGGTGCGTTGTAAACGGACCCGGAGAAGCGAAGGAAGCGGATATTGGTGCGGCAGGCGGAAACGGTGAAGCAATTATCTTCAAAAACGGTGAGACCGTCAGAAAAATCAAAGAAGAAGAAATAAAAGATATTTTGCTTGCGGAAATAAAGAAATTAGCCCAAGAAAATTAAAGTTTAAGGATTACATAATGGAACAAGTTAAAGATTTGTTTTTAAAAAAATTCTCAAAATATGCGCCGACTAAAACCGAGTCGGCGATTTTTGACAAATTGAAGAAGTTTTCTGTGAAGATTCAGAACGATGCTGTCAAGGGAATGAGAATAGAAGCCGTTTTTGACGGTGTCGTTTCTAAAAAACTCATATTCAAAGCGGAAGAATCCATAAAAAAGGCGTACGGTATTGATTTCGTTGATATCGCATGCACCTTTGAAAATGCGGTTTTTTCTGAGGACGTTTTTTACGATATAATTCTGACCTTGGAGAAGAAATACCAAAGCGGGTTTTCAAAGGGATTTTTTGAGGATTCACGTGTTGAATGGAATGAAGCCGAAAGTAGATTCATCGTTCATTTAAGGGAAAATCTCTCCTCCGAATTTTTGTATTTTTCAAGTGTTGGAGATTTCATAAAAGAATGTTCAAATAAGGAATACGGACGTGCGGTTGAAACAGACTTTGTAGGCGAAACTTCGGCTGATTACGTTTCTGCGGACGAGGAAGCCATGAGGCTGGAAACCATGAAAAGTTATGCCGCTTATGAAGCGAGAATGTCTGCTCCTGCCAAAGCTGAAAAATCAAATTCTTTGTTTCCCATGGAAGGTAATGGAGAAATACAAATTGTTGATGCATCAATGGAACACGTTCAGGCAGGACGTATTGTTTTTGACGTTTCATCTCTTGACTGCGTTTTTGGTGAGATGAAAGGGGTTAAAAAACAATCCATAGAAAAGACGGACAAAGAAGGAAATACTGTAACTGAAGAAATTATAAAAATTTCTCCAAACAGACTGACTACCATAAAGAAAATCGAAGACGGCAAGAGTGTCAGATTCCCTTGTATTGTTTATGCTTCCGACGGTAAGGATACGAAAACGGGTGATGCCACAAACTACAAAATAGGCGTTACGGATATGGAATGTTCCATAACTGTCCGTTTCACGTCTGAAAAACCGCAAAAATTGAATGGAAAAGCTATAATCATAGAGGGTAAAGCCCAATACGATAAATTCGAGGATGAGGTTGTAGTCCGTGCGTATGCCATAGCCGTTGTTAAAAAAGTTCCCCGCCGTGATAACCATCCCACACCACGTGTTGAACTTCACTTGCATACAAACATGAGCCAAACGGACGGACTTTGTCTGCCTGAAAAGGTCATATCCACAGCTGAATATTGGAATATGCCCGCCATTGCGGTAACTGACCACGGAAACGCACAGTCATATCCTCTTATTATGTCAAGCACAAAGAAAAGTTCCGTAAAGCCTATTTACGGCATGGAAGGTTATCTTGTTGATGACACGGAAAGAGCGGTATACGATTACAAGGGGTATGAAGGAAAAAGTCTTTTTGATGATGAATATATAATTTTCGACCTTGAAACGACGGGCCTTTCTGCTGTTAACTGCGGAATTACGGAAATTGGCGCGGTTAAATATAAAAATGGCGAGATATTGGAGGTTTTCGAAACATACGTCAACCCAGGTATGTCAATCCCGAAAAATATAACGGAACTTACGGGCATAACCGACGATATGGTAAAGGATGCTCCAAATGAAAAATCCGCGGTTTCGGACTTCCTTGAATTTTGCGGTGACAGAATTCTCGTTGCCCATAACGCAACTTTTGATACGTCCTTTATCAGAAGGGTTGCCACGCAACATGGGCTGGAATTTTCAAATCCTTTTATTGATACAGTTGCACTTTCAAGATATATAAATCCCGAACTTTCAAGACATAAACTTAATTTACTTGCGGAGTATTACAAACTTGGTGAGTTTAATCATCACAGAGCAAGCGACGATACTAAAATGCTTGCGAAAATTTTTGAATGTATGTGTCAGAAATTTTCCAAGATGGGCGTTCGTACCATAGGCGAGGTTCTTACCGCTATGGAAGAAAAATCAGACCCCAAGAAGCTGAGACCTTACCATATTACTTTGCTTGTTAAGAATCTTGTGGGACTTAAAAATCTGTATAAACTTATATCCAAGTCATACCTTGATTATTTCCACCGTCATCCTCTTATCCCCAAAACCCTTCTTGCAGAGCATAGAGAGGGACTTATTATAGGTTCTGCCTGTGAAAGCGGTGAACTTTATACAGCCGTTTTGGGAGGCAGAGCATACGGGGATATTATGAAAATAGCGGATTTTTACGACTATTTCGAAATACAACCCCAAGGAAACAACTGGTTCTTGTTCGATAAGGGTGCATTGGGCGACGATGAGAACAAGGCTTACGATAAACTTTCCGACATAAACAGACAGATAATACGAATCGGTGAAAAGCAGAATAAATTGGTAGTTGCCACAGGTGACGTTCACTTCCTTGAACCCGAAGATGAGATATACAGACAGATAATGTGCTTCGGTATGAAATACAGAGACGCTATGCGGCATATTCCTTTGTATCTCAAAACTACGGATGAAATGCTCAAAGATTTTTCTTATCTCGGAAAGGAAAAAGCGTTCGAGGTAGTTGTTACAAATACAAGAAAAATCGCGGATATGGTTGAAAGAATTCTGCCTATCCCCAACGGCTCATTCTCTCCCGACGTACCGGGGGCAGATAAGGAACTTGAAGATATTTGCTACGCAACAGCCAAAAAGATGTACGGTGATCCGTTGCCAGACATCGTTAAAAACAGACTCGACAGGGAACTTTCGTCCGTTATAAAAAATGGATACGCTCCTTTGTATATTATTGCGAGAAGACTCGTTCAGAACAGCGAGGAGCATGGTTATCTCGTTGGTTCTCGTGGTTCGGTTGGTTCTTCCGCCGTTGCAACTTTTTCGGGTGTTTCAGAAGTTAACCCTTTGCCGCCTCACTACAGATGTGAGGAATGTCACGTTGTTGAGTTCGTAGAAGGCGTGGGAAGCGGATATGACCTTCCCGATAAGGCTTGTCCAAAATGCGGAAAAAATATGATTTGCGACGGACACGATATCCCCTTCGAAACCTTCCTTGGATTCCATGGAGAAAAAGCACCTGATATTGACCTTAACTTTTCGGGCGACGTTCAGGGTGAAGCACATAAATACACGGAAGTTCTTTTCGGAGCGGAAAATATTTTCAGAGCGGGTACAGTTTCAACCATTGCGGATAAAACCGCATACGGTTTTGTTAAAAAGTTCCTTGAGGAACAGAATATAACTCTTACAAGAGCGGAGGAAAACCGTCTTACCGCAGGCGTTGCGGGGATAAAACGAACGACAGGTCAGCACCCCGGTGGTATCGTTGTTATTCCGAAGGAATACGAAATATACGATTTTACTCCCGTTCAGCATCCTGCCGATGACAGCACAAGCAACGTTATCACTACTCACTTTGCTTTCGAATATCTTCATGATACTTTGTTGAAACTTGATATTCTGGGTCACGATGTGCCGACGGAATATAAGTTGCTTCAGGATTATACAGGCATAGACGTCAGAACAGTTCCAACAAATGATACGAAGGTTATGAAACTTTTTACGTCTACTGAGCCTCTTGGTGTATCTCCCGACGATATTTTCAGCACAATAGGAACTTACGGAATGCCCGAATGCGGAACGTCATACGTTCGTCAGATGATGGAAGCGGCACAGCCTAAATGCTTCTCCGACCTTTTACAGATTTCAGGTCTTTCACACGGAACGGGAATCTGGCTTGGTAACGGTGAAGAACTTATCAAAGCGGGAACTTGTACCATTTCCGAGATTATCGGTACTCGTGACAGTATTATGCTTTATCTCGCCAACAAAGGCGTTGAAAACGGACTTGCGTTTAAAATAATGGAATCCGTTCGTAAGGGTAAGGGACTTACTCCGCAATTTGAAGAAGCCATGAGGGCGAATAACGTTCCCGAATGGTATATTGCTTCTTGTAAAAAGATAAAATATATGTTCCCGAAGGCACACGCCGCCGCATACATGATTTCCGCTTTGCGTCTGGGATGGTATAAGGTTTATAAGCCACTTGCGTTCTATGCTGCCCATTTCACTGTAAAGCAATCAGGATTTGATGCGGAAATAGCTCTTGACAAGAAAAATCTGAAAACTCTTGTTAAAACTTTGGAGTCAACACCAAACCTTGTTGCAAAGGATAAGGAACTTATGGCGGTTATGCAGCTGGTTATAGAGATGTATGCCCGTGGTATTGACTTCTTGCCCGTTGACGTTTATAAGTCTGAATCTTTTGCTTTTGTTCCTGAAGATGGAAAAATAAGACTTCCACTTTCTTCTCTTAAAGGCTTGGGTGAAAACGCTGCCAAGAAAATAAGAGAAGCAGTATCAAGCGGTGAGGCGACAACAGTTGAGGAGTTGAAAAACGTTGCAGGTATTTCTAAAACCTTGATAGAAACCCTCAGAAATGCAGGTTGCCTTAAAAATATGCCTGAATCTGCACAACTTTCACTATTTGATTTTTAGCAAATCGGGGATGTGAATATGATAAATCTTCCAAAAAACGTACTTTCTGCAATTTCTATGTTAGAAAATGCAGGGTTTGAGGCTTTTGCCGTGGGTGGTGCTGTCAGAGATAGCCTGCTTGGAAAAGAGGTAAATGATTTTGATATAACCACCTCCGCTTTACCCGAAGAAACAAAAAGAGTTTTTTGCGATTTTAACGTTATAGAAACGGGAATAAAGCACGGAACTGTAACCGTTGTGTTTGACGGTGAACCTTTGGAGATCACGACTTACCGTATAGACGGAGAATATGCAGATAACAGGCATCCTGAAAACGTAACCTTTACAAGAAATATCGAGGACGATTTGGCAAGACGAGATTTCACTGTGAACGCCTTGGCGTATAACCCCAAAATTGGAATGGTTGACCCATTCGGTGGCGTCGATGACTTGAACAACGGGGTTATTCGTGCTGTTGGAGTTGCGGATAAACGTTTTAGTGAGGATGCGTTGCGTATTTTGAGATGCGTCCGCTTTGCTTCAACATTGGATTTCGAAATAGAAAAAGATACGGCGGAAAGTGCAAAGCGGCTTTCTTATCTTTTGGAAAACGTTTCAAAGGAACGTATTTTTTCAGAACTAAAAAAGCTTGTATGCGGGAAAAACGTATTTAAGATTTTAACAGACTTTTCTGAAATTATAACTCAGATTGTCCCTGAGCTATCGTCATGTGTTGGCTTTGAGCAAAATAATAAATATCACATATATGACGTTTATACTCACACAGCTAAGTCTGTAAGTGCTTCGGAAAATAACCTTTTGGTCCGTCTTGCACTTCTTTATCACGATTGCGGTAAACCCTTCGTCTATAGCGAGGATGAGAAAGGATGCGGACATTTCTTTGGACATCCCGAAAAAAGTGCGGAGCTGGCGGAAAAATCCCTCCTTAATCTTAAATGTGACAACAAAACGTTGGAACGGGTAAAAATCTTGGTTAAATACCATGACTATAAACTTGAACCGAACAAGAAGTCTGTGAAAAAGTTTTTAACAAAGGTTTCATTTGATGAAGCGAGACTAATTGTCAAGGTTAAATTCGGAGATATGTCAGCCCATGCACCACAATACGCCATGACGAAAGACATTGAAAAAGAATACATTTCTCTCATTGACGAAATTGAACGTGACGGAGAATGTGTAAGCCTTAAAACCCTTGTTGTAAAAGGACAGGATTTGATAGACTTAGGAATCCCAAAAGGTAAAATCATGGGCAATATTTTAAATACATTACTTTCGGAAGTTGTTTCTGAAAAGCTCCCCAATGAAAAAAACGTCCTTCTTAAAAGAGCGGAAGAAATTGTTGAAAAATCTCTATAAAAACCAAAACAGCACCATGACGGTGCTGTTTTAGTTTGAAATGAAAAAACTTTTATAAAAGTGAAAAAAGTAATTTGATTTGTTTAGGTTTGATTTGACAGTTTCGAATATTTTGAGCTGTCAGATGAAAGAGTCGCCCGAGTTACTTACACAAATAATCATACGCTGCCATAGCGGCAACAGTGCCGTCGGAAACGGCTGTGGTGAGTTGTCTGACAGATTTTTTGCGACAGTCACCTGCAACGTATATTCCTTCTGATTTCGTGAGACAATCCTCTTCGGAATCTGCGTATCCGCCTTCGTCAAGAGTGATATTGCTTGAAAAAGGTGTGATAGCAGAAACAAGTCCTATTGCAACGAAAACGCAATCTACGGAGAGAGTTTGTATTTCTCCTCCTTTGTCAATTTCAATTTCTGAAATTCCGTCAACTCCTGCAAGTTTCGTAACTTTTGCAGGGGTTATTATTTTTACGTTTTCTTTCGTTTTGAGAGTTTCAACAACTTTTGGTTCGGCTCTGAATTCGTTTCTACGATGGATAAGATAAACCGTTTCCGCAATTTCTGAAAGCATCAATGCATCACCTATGGCAGTATTACCACCTCCCACAACGGCAACCTTTTTGCCCTTGTAGAAAGCACCGTCACAAAGTGCACAGTAGGAAATGCCTTTTCCGATATATTTTTCCTCGTTCTCAATGCCGAGAGGACGGTTTTCCGTTCCTGCGGCAATAATAACGGTTTTTCCTAAAACTTGTTCAAAAGAACAGGAAACGAGAAAAGAATCGTCTTTCTTTTCTATGGATAATGCTTCGTCAAAAATAAAATCGCATCCTGCTTCTGTAATCTGCTCAAGCATTCTGTCTGAAAACTCGAGTCCTGACATTTTCATAGTCCCAGGGAAATTTTCAACGTTGTGAGCAAGAGCAATCTTGCCGCCAAACGTGTTTTTTTCAATTATAGCAACGGTTTTGTTGCTTCTCAACAGATACAAAGCGGCGGTCATTCCCGCGGGTCCTGCACCAATTATAACAGAATCGTAAATTGCCATAAATTTTCTCCAATTTCAGTTTCAGAGAGTTGAAAGATATTCTTTAACTCCTGCAACGCCAACGTATTTTTTGAATCCGCTTTGGGATACGGCAATCAACGTAGGTGCTTGATTTACGCCGTATTCCTTTGCTATTTCGGGATTATCGTCTGCTACGTATTTTGCGTAGGAAACGCCTGCTTTATCCAACATAGAAACTGCAACTCTGCAATTAGGGCAGGTTTTTGTGGTTATGAGAAGAAGTTCTGTCGCTTTTTCACAACATTCTTTTTTTTCTGCTTTTACGTTCAAATCCTTTTTGAGAGCAGAATCGAGGTCATACGTTTTACGTTCCTTGAATTCTGCGGATTTACCATCGTTCCAGTTCTGAACAGGGCGGTAATAACCGGTAATTCTGCTGTAAACCTCGGTTTTTTCGCCACAATGGGGACATTCGTAAACTTCTCCTGAAATATAACCGTGGTTTTTGCATACGGAATAGGTGGGTGAAAGTGTGTAATAGGGGAGAGAGTAGTTTTCCGCTATCTTTCTTACCAACGTTGCCGCAGAACGCCAATCGGGAAGTTTTTCTCCAAGGAATGCGTGGAATACTGTTCCCGACGTATAGAGAGTCTGCAATTCGTCCTGAATGTCAAGGGCTTCGAAGATATCCTCTGTGAAGCCAACAGGCAAATGAGAACTGTTTGTATAATAGGGAACGTTGCTGTCATTCTTTGCAGTGATGATATCGGGGAAATGCTTAACGTCATGCTTTGCAAGTCTGAATGAAGTGGATTCTGCAGGTGTTGCTTCAAGGTTGTAAAGGTCGCCGTATTTTTCCTGATAATCGGAAAGTCTGTCTCTCATGTGTGTAAGAACTTTTTTTGTAAAATCTTGTGCTTCTTTTTCGGTAAGATCCTTTCCGAGCCATTTTGCGTTGAGACATGCTTCGTTCATACCAACGAGACCGATGGTGGAGAAGTGGTTATCGAATCCGCCAAGGTAACGTTTTGTATAGGGGTAAAGTCCTGCGTCAAGAAGTTTTGAGATGATTTCACGTTTGATTTTAAGTGAACGTGCGGATATGTCAAGCATACGGTTGAGGCGTGCGTAGAAATCCTTTTCGTCCTTGGCGAGGTAAGCGATTCTTGGCATATTGATGGTAACAACGCCTATTGAACCTGTGCTTTCACCGCTTCCGAAGTAACCGCCGGATTTCTTTCGGAGTTCGCGAAGGTCAAGACGAAGTCTGCAGCACATACTTCTTACGTCGCTGGGTTCCATATCTGAGTTGATGTAGTTAGAGAAATAAGGGGTTCCGTATTTTGCGGTCATTTCGAAAAGCAATTTTGTGTCTTCTGTTTCGGACCAATCGAAATCCTTTGTGATTGAGTAAGTTGGAATAGGATACTGGAATCCTCTGCCATGGGCATCGCCTTCAATCATAACTTCAATAAAGGCTTTATTTACCATGTCCATTTCTTTCTGGCAATTCTTGTATTTGAAGTTCATTTCTTTGCCGCCAACTATGGCGTTTTGCTCTGCAAGGTCGGCAGGAACTACCCAGTCAAGTGTAATGTTGGAGAAAGGAGCTTGCGTTCCCCAACGGTTGGGAGTGTTAACGCCGTAAACAAAGGATTCGATACATTTCTTCGTCTGATTGTAATCAAGATTGTCCGCTTTTACAAAAGGAGCAAGATATGTATCGAAGGAGGAGAATGCCTGAGCACCAGCCCATTCATTCTGCATAATACCTAAGAAGTTTACCATTTGGTTGCAAAGGGTTGCAAGATGGCTTGCAGGGGAGGAGGTAATCTTTCCCGTGACACCGCCCAAGCCTTCTTTGATA
>JAZOCZ010000118.1:0-7274 GCA_045596755.1 Eubacteriales bacterium
GAGAATTTTAATCATCGAAGGAATGATTTATTTACTGAGTTTAATTTTCTAAAATTTACAGGCGGTTATTTTATGGAAGATTTCAGCGTTGTTCTTGATATGTACAATGGCCCTATTGAACTTTTGCTATCGCTTATTACAAAGCATGAAATTGATATTTTCGATATTCCCATAGCAACGCTCGCTGACCAATATATGGCAGAAATTAACAAGTTTCAAGAGTTGAATCTTGATATAACCGCAGAGTTTATCGAGATGGGATCTTATCTCATGCTCATTAAGTCAAAAATGCTTCTTCCAAGAGATGAAAAAGAACCTGACCCCAGAGCAGAACTTGTGGACAATCTTCTTGCACACAGACAAGCGAAATTGGCAAGTGAAATGCTTTCAAAAAGACTTGAATTATATTTCAACAGATACCCTAAAGAGCCTGAACCAACTGACGGTGTATATACAGGAAAGGTTGCAATTTCTCTTTTACGTGATGCGTTTGAAAGAATGAGTTTACGTAAAAGCGTTGAAAACTTCAAGGACGATAAACAAGTTTTCTTTGATAAAATCGAAAAGGAAAAATATCATACGGTTGAATCCAAAACCGTTATTTTATGTAAACGTCTCAACGTAGAAAAATCAGTAAGATTTTACAGTTTCTTTGAAAATTCCGAATCAAACAACGAAATTATCGCCATTTTTCTTGCACTTTTGGATATTATCCGTTTAGGTATGGCGTATTTAATCAAAAAAGACGATGAAGTTATAATTCACGTTTCAGAAAATGACGAACAAATATATCCGAACAAAAGGATATAGGGCCTCATTTGTTATAAGTCTTAAAGAAAGGAAGTGAATAAATTGTACGAAAGCCAGATTGAAGCTGTTCTTTTTGTGAGCGGAAATCCAGTTCATTTTGACAGACTTTGTGAGATTTTCTCATTACCGCCTGACGAAATGCTTTGTGAACTTGAATCCCTTGAAAAAATGAAAGAAGATAAAAAAAGCGGACTTTCACTTATCAAACTTGACGGTGCATATCAACTTTGTACAAAACAGGAAACTTCCGAATTCGTTAAACGTTTTCTTGAAATGAAAAAATCTCCTCCCCTTTCCAAAGCAGCGCTTGAGGTTTTGGCAATAACAGCCTATCACCAGCCAGTAACACGTTCATTCATAGAACAGGTAAGAGGAATTGATTCCTCGTCTATTGTTGCTGGTCTTGAAGAAAAAGGATTGTTAGTTGAATGCGGGCATTTAGATGCTCCTGGCAGACCCGCTCTGTTTACAACAACGGAAGCGTTTCTTCGCTCTTTTGGTCTCGAATCCCTCGATGCCCTTCCTGAATTACCCGATGAATATTCATTGGATAACGGTCAGATGTCTCTCGATTTGGATGAAAAAGGCGAAAACGTTCATACGCAAAATACTGTTATTGATACGACAAAATCACAAGAAAACGCAGGTGAAATCCATGATAACGTAAACCAAGTTAAAATTTCAGAAGAAAATATCAATGATACGCACTCGCGAAAAATAAGCATTGAAGAAAAAACCACCATTACAGAAGACACGTCTGACAGTTCATCTGACAACGTTTAATTTTTGATGATGATATTTTTATACATTTTATCAGCCATTTTATTACTTATTATTTTTATTCTATCGTTAAGGATAAAATTTTCATTGACGTTTGACGGAAACCTTAAATTCTCCGTTGGTATTCTGTTTGTTAAATTAAAATATAACGTTCCAATACTTTACAAAGAAAAAAAAGTTGAAGAAGAAACAGAATACGTTTTTAAAGAAAAGAGGCAAACAAAGAAAAAAGGGAAAAAGGAAGTAAAAGAAGAAAACACTCCCTCTCTTGGTATAAAAAATACAGTTATCTTTTTCAAGGAGAGCGTTTTTAAGATTTTCGAAAAAGCAATTCATTCATTCAGACTTGAAAGACTTCACTTTAAAGCTGTTGCGGCTTCAGATGATGCAGCAAAAACTGCAGAGCTTTACGGGGTTATGTGTACGGCAGGTGCTGCAATTCATCAATTTGCAGAAAACGCCAAGGGGATGAAGAAAAATGCAGTATACGTTGAAATTACTCCCGATTTTCTTGCTGAAATACCCGATTTTTATGCAGATTTACGCTTTTCAATAAGGATATGGAGGGTTTTAAAACTGGCATTTAGCGGGGGTTCAATATGGATAAATTACAAAAAAATGGTAAATTCCTTAAGAAACGATAATGCGACTTTAAAAACGAAGCAAAACAACAAATCGTCGATACAAAGAAATCAATAACTTAATTTGACAATAATTATAAATTCAATATATAGCTTTTAAGAAAGGAACGCCGTCACAAACGCACTAAGCGATATGTATTCACGGCATTGAGAAATGATTGATTGCATACCAGCCGAACAGACTTCATTCAACCAACTGAAGAAGAATCTGTTGGAAAAAATCTACCAAAAACTTAACACTGAACAAAAAGAAGCAGTATTCACAGCAAATGGACCTTTACTCGTTATTGCTGGGGCAGGTAGCGGAAAAACCACTGTACTTGTCAACAGAGTTGAATATCTTTGTTATTTCGGTAATCTTTATGAAGATGAAATTACAGCGAATGCGGACGATTTAAAGGTTCTTGAAACGCTTTCGAACGCTTCCGAATCAGATATCCGAACTCATCTTAAAAAATATGTGAAGAACGCTCCTGCTCCATGGGAAGTTCTTTGTATCACCTTTACCAACAAAGCTGCAAATGAAATAAAGGACAGACTTGCTATAACTCTTGGTGAGTCAAGCAAATACGTTTGGGCAGGAACTTTCCATTCTATTTGTGCAAAGATATTGAGAAGACATATTGACCTTTTGGGCGGATACAGGAGTGACTTTACAATATACGACGTTCCCGATTGCAAACGTCTTATGACCGAAGTCCTCAAACAACTCAAAATAGACGATAAGATTTACACACCAAAATCGATGTTGGAAGCAATAAGCAAAGCAAAGGAAAATTGCATCGAACCTGATGAATATCTGGCGGTTTCAACTGATTTAAGAGCGGAACTCATTTCAGAAGTTTACAAAACATATCAAGCAAAATTAGTTTCTGCAAATGCTTTGGATTTTGATGATATAATACTTAATACCTTAAAACTTTTCAAGAGTCACAGGGATGTATTAAGTAAATATTCCAATCAGTTCAAATATATTTTAGTAGACGAGTATCAGGACACGAACACAACGCAAGACCTTCTTGTCAGATATCTTGCATCCGTTCACAAAAACATCTGCGTTGTTGGTGACGACGACCAGAGCATTTATGCTTTCAGAGGCGCCGTTGTTGAAAATATACTTTCATTTGATAAGCATTATCCCAATGCAAAAATTATTAAACTTGAACGCAATTACCGTTCAACACAAACTATTCTCAATGCTGCCAACGCAATAATTGCAAACAATAAAGGCAGACGCGGAAAAGAACTTTGGACTGATGCCGAAAAGGGCGAACGTATAATTCTCAAAAAACAATTCACACAAAGTGAAGAAGCAGGTTACATTGTAACCTATATTAAGGATAAAATTTCGTCCGGAGAAAATAAATACAAAGATTTCGCAGTTCTATACAGACAAAAGGCTCAAGCCAACGCCTTGGAAATCATTTTTTCCAAGAGCAGTATTCCCTACCGTGTTTTCGGAAGCCAACGCTTCTATGATAGAAAAGAGATAAAGGATCTTACGGCTTATCTTCACGTTATCGACAATCCCGATGACACCATAAGAATAAAAAGAATTATAAACGTTCCAAAGCGTTCTATTGGTAACACAACTGTTTCTCTCCTTGAAGAGATTTCCGCGACAAAGGACGTAAGCATTTACAATATAATTTCAAATATTGAAAATTATCCCGAATTACAAAAAGCAACGTCAAAACTTCGTGTTTTCCAAGGTCTTATTGACTATTTCAGAAAATTCGCAAAAACAGCTTCCGTTTCTGCATTGATAAGAGAAGTCATTGCAAAAACTGCATACAAGGAATATATTCTTGAAACAGAGGATGACAAAGACAAAGCAGAGCTTCCCGAAGAACTTATATCAGGTGCTTTGATGTATGAACAAAGAGCTACTGAAAGCGGTGAAGAACCAACGCTCAAAGGATTCCTCGAAGAAATCGCTTTGCTTACAGACGTTGACAATATGGACAGCGAGAAAAACGCTGTTACACTTATGACTGTTCACAGTGCAAAGGGACTTGAATTCGACACCGTATTCCTCCCCGGTTTTGAAGAAGGGGTTTTCCCCGGAACTCAGACTATGGCGGCGACAACGAGCGAAATGGAAGAAGAACGCAGGCTTGCTTACGTTGCTGTTACAAGAGCTAAAAAACAACTCATTATATGCCATGCAAATACTCGTCTCCTTTACGGTAAAACGTCTTCCAATCCGCTTTCAAGATTTGCTCTTGAAATTCCCAAGGAACTCGTTATTATTGAACAACCCATGAAAACCGTTTATAATCATAATGCTTCCGAATCAAAGCGTAAATACGCTAATAGCAGAGATTCTTTTGTTAAGAACACACAAACTGCAGCAAAAAGTTCACATCATGATTTCAATGATAAAACCGATGATATTAAAGTCGGCGACAGAGTTTCCCATAACATTTTCGGAAACGGCGAAATTATATCTGTAGTTGATTTGAAAAAAGATTTCATTTATGAAATCAAACTTGATTCAGGAACAACGAAAAAAGTTATGGCAAGTTTTTGCAAACTGAAAAAAATAAACTGATTTATAAATATTGCAATATAGAAAGAAGGATTTATCAATGGCAGTTATCAAACCTATCAGACCCCTCCGTTTTACGGACGTAAAAAACATTGACACTTGCGTTTGCCCTCCTTACGACATAATAAGTGATAAAGAAAGAGAAGAAATTGTCGGTAGAAACAGCCACAACATAGTTGTACTTGAAAAGCCTGAAGGCGAAAACAAATATGAAAACGCAGCATCACTTCTTAAAGACTGGGTTGCAAAAGGCGTTTTAAAACGCGACGATTCCGAAGGAATTTTTGTATATCAGGAAAAGTTTTCAGTTGCAGGAAAAGATTACGTTTTCGATGGTCTCGTTTGCCTTGCTAAACTTTATGAATTTGCGGAAAAGATCGTTCTTCCCCATGAAGAAACTCTTTCAAAAGCAAAGCAGGACAGATTGAACCTTCTCACAGCTACACATTGTAATTTCTCATCTGTATATTCGCTTTACGTCGATGAAGAAAAAAAAGTTGAAGCAATTATTGGAAAAGCAAAGAAACTTGAGGCTGAATGTTCATTCACAGATAATGAAGAAGTTACACACACACTTTGGAAGATTACTGACAAAAACGATCTTGATGCTCTCGCTTCTGCATTTGCTGATAAACAGCTTTTCATTGCTGACGGTCATCAAAGATATGAAACAAGTCTTAATTACAGAAGAATATGCAAAGAAAACGGCGTTGAAGGTCAGGACACAGATTACATACTCATGACTCTCGTGGATATGGACAACAAAGGTTTGATTATTATGCCAACTCACCGCGTAATCACGGAAAAAGGACTCGACCTTGAAGCTCTCAAAGAAAAATGCAAGGAAGAATTCGAAGTCACTGAAATGGACGACGTATCAAAAGCAGAAGAAATACTCGCGTCACTTTCCGACGTTCATGCTTATGCACTTTACAGCGGTGGCAACGGTTTCACCCTTTTCACACGCAAGGAAGATGCAATTATTGAAGGTCATTCTGATGCATACTGCGGACTTGACGTTTCCGTTCTTCACACTCTTATCCTTGAAAAAGGTTTTGGAATAGATAAAGAAAATATGGCAAACCAAAAGAGCCTTATATACACAAGAAGCATTGATGAAGCAGTTTCTCTCGTTAAGAGCGGTGATGCATCCTGTGCATTTATTCTTAATTCCACAAAAGTTCAGCAGATTAAAGCTGTTTCTCTCGCAGGAGATAAAATGCCACAAAAATCTACTTATTTCTATCCCAAACTTATCACAGGACTTGTAATTAACTGTCTTGACAAATAATATATTGGAGTTTTTTATGAATAATTTACTTGACAAAAAATACGATCCGAAAAACGTTGAGGACAGACTTTACACCTTCTGGTCCGAAAACGGTTATTTCACACCAGAAATAGATAAATCAAAAAAACCTTTCTCCATCGTTATTCCGCCACCAAACGTTACGGGTCAGCTTCACATGGGACATGCTCTCGATGAAACTTTGCAGGATATTCTTATCCGTACAAAACGTATGCAAGGATATTGTACCCTTTGGGTTCCTGGTACCGACCATGCGGGTATTGCAACACAGATAAAGGTTGAAGAACAACTTCGCAAAAACGAAGGTCTCTCTCGTCACGATTTGGGAAGAGAAAAATTTCTTGAACGTGTATGGGATTGGAAAAAGATGTACGGCAACCGTATTATCAACCAACTTAAAAAGCTCGGTTCTTCATGCGACTGGACACGTGAACGCTTCACTATGGACGAAACCTGCTCTGCAGCAGTCAGAAAAATTTTCGTTTCCCTTTACAACAAAGGACAGATCTACCGTGGATACAGAATTATCAACTGGTGTCCAAACTGTAATACCGCTCTTTCTGACACAGAGGTTGACCACAAGGATACTCAAGGCAATTTCTATCACATTAAATATCAAATAAAAGACAGCGATGAAATGCTCATTATTGCTACAACCCGTCCTGAAACAATGCTTGGTGACACGGGTATTGCTGTAAATCCAGAAGATGAAAGATATGCAAAATATGTAGGTAAAACCGCAATTTTGCCTTTGATGAACAGAGAAATTCCTATTGTTGCTGATGAATACGTAGATAAGGATTTTGGTACAGGATGCGTTAAGATGACTCCATGCCATGACCCTAACGACTATCAGGTTGCACTCAGACATAACCTAGGAATGATCGTTGTTCTCGATGGAAATGGAAAAATCAACGAAAATGGCGGTAAATATCAAGGCATGGATCGCTTTGATGCAAGAAAAGCAATTATTGAAGATCTCGATGCTCTCGGACTTCTCGTTAAGATTGAACCCCATTCACATGCTGTTGCACATTGCTACAGATGCGGCACAATCGTTGAACCCCTTTCCTCAAGACAATGGTTCGTTAAAATGGAGGAACTTGCAAAACCTGCCATTGAAGCAGTTAAGAACGGAGATATCAGATTTGTTCCCGAAAGATTCTCCAAGAACTACTTGAGC
>JAZOCZ010000119.1:0-7645 GCA_045596755.1 Eubacteriales bacterium
GATGATTTTATAACTGCATCTATGATTGTTTTGTGTGAGGGAAAATTTCAACGTGGAAAATACAGAACCTTTAATATAAGAACAACATCGGGGCAGGATGATTTCGGTTCAATGCGCGAAGCGTTGGAGCGTAGACTTTCACACAAGGATAAGGATTGGGAATATCCCGATTTGATTCTTGTGGATGGCGGAGCTGGACAAGTAAATGCCGTCAAAGAAATTGTAAATAAATATAACGCTCCAATATCTGTTTTTGGTATGGTAAAGGATGAACATCATAAAACGAGAACACTTACTGATGGTGTGAATGAAATTTCAATAGCCCACCTTAAAGACGTTTATACTTTCGTTTATAAAATCCAGGAAGAAGCTCATAGGGTTGCTATTTCCCGAATGGATGCAAAAAGAAGAAAAGTATATAAAAGAAGTTCTCTCGAAGATATAAAAGGTGTTGGTGAAAAAACGGCTAAAACATTGCTTGCATATTTTGGTGGACTCAAGGCAATAAAAAACGCATCTGTTGAGGAGCTTTCAGCTGTTAAAGGCGTAAGTAAGAAAGCGGCGTTGGCTATAAAAGATTATTATAATAAATCGACGGGTAAATAATATGAGAATTATAACAGGAATTGCAAAAGGCAGTAAACTTCAAACCTTATCTGGTGATGATACAAGACCAACAACAGAGGTTGTAAAAGAGGGAATATTTTCTGCAATACAATTTGACTTATTTGAGAGAAAAGTTCTTGACCTTTTCGGCGGTTGTGGACAGTTGGCTCTTGAAGCTCTCAGTAGAGGAGCTGAAAAGGCTGTTATTATCGACAGCTCAAGAGATGCAGCTAATATAATAAAAACAAATGCACAGAACACAAAGCTTTTTAGTAAATGTTTGATTTCATGTATGGATTGGAAAGCATACGTTAAATCTGTTGCTAACAAAGAAAAATTTTCTCTTGTTTTTTTAGATCCACCTTACAAAGACGGTGTGCTTGATCAGGTTATAAAAAATATTGTTGACGCAAACATACTGACGGACGATGCTATTTTAGTTTGTGAAAGCTCTATTACGGGAATGCCTGAACCATTAGACGGATGGCGTTGCAAGAGTTATAGATATGGAAAAATATACGTTACTATTTTCAGGAGAGAAGTATGAAAGCTAACGTTGCGATAGTTGGAGGAACTTTTGATCCGATAACTGTAGGTCATGAAGCGTTAATCAGAAGAACGGCAGAACTTTTTGAAGTTGTTTACGTGACTATTTGCGTTAATTCGGAAAAAAAATGTTTTTTTGACCTGAATAAACGTCTCGAAATTCTCAAACAGACCTTTAAAGATGATGAAAACATTATTCCTGCAATACATGAAGGACTTATTGCTGATTTTGCAAAGGAAAAAAATGCTGTAATTATTAAAGGACTCAGATATTCATCTGATTTTGATTATGAGCATTTGCAGGCTGAAAGCAACTTTATGATAAACGGTGTTGAAACTTTGTTTTTGCCATCAAGAGGTGATTGTACTTTTATAACTTCTTCTCTTATAAGAGAATTGATAAAAGCGGGAAAATCTTTTGAGAAATACGTGCCTCGAAAAGCGTTTGGAACTATTGAATCATATATAGAGACAGGAAAAAATAATCATGAGTAATTTTACAGATAAATACAAAAGAATTGTCGTAAAGGTTGGTACGTCAACGCTTACTTATCCTACGGGACATCTTAACATCAGAAAAATTGAAACCCTTGTTAAATGTATTTCCGATCTTCAGAACAGCGGAAAAGAATTTATTCTTGTTTCATCCGGTGCTGTAGGTGCTGGACTTGGTAAAATGGGTTATCATCCCGCTAAAATGACTGTTGAGGAAAAACAAGCTGCGGCGGCTGTTGGCCAATGCGAACTTATAAATATGTATAATGAAAAGTTCGGATTTTACGGACATAAAATAGCTCAGGTTTTGCTTACTAAAGACGTTATTGATGACGAGGTGAGGAGGCATAATGCGCAAATGACTTTTTCTGTGCTTCTTTCTCAACGTTGTATTCCAATTGTCAATGAAAATGATACCGTATCAAACGAACAGCTGAAATTCGGTGGTAACGATACGCTTTCTGCAATAGTTGCTATTTTGTGCGGTGCTGATTTGGTTATAAATTTAACGGATATTGATGGACTTTACGATAAAGATCCAAGAATAAATGAAGATGCTAAACTCATTTCCGTTGTTGATGCTCTTGATGATAAAGTTTTTGGTTGTGCGGGCGGTGCCGGTACAGAGAGAGGAACAGGCGGTATGCTTGCAAAACTTGAAGCTGCAAGTATGTGCGTTTGCTGTGGAATTCCTATGATAATTGCAAATGGTGCTAATCCTGAAATATTGTATGATATTATGGATAATAATTATAAAGGAACTTTCTTTTCAGCCGATAAAACTAATTAACCAAATATTTTTTTGAATAAAGAAATCTTTTTGATTTTAACGTTTTCTGTGGCACATAGTGGGAAAGAATAAATAACTCTGTTTTCCACATATATTCGAATTTCTCCTAAATCGTCTCCTTTCTTGACGGGAGCATACACGAATGGGGGAGATACAATTTTCATTATAACATCTGAATCTTTTGGGAGATATAATTCTATATTTGATATATTTGAAGCTAAAATTTTGTTTTCTTTTCCACCGACAACAGAAATTTCAGACGCATATTCGCCTTTATTGGCGAGTATGCGTTTTTCAAAGGAATCAAAGCCGTAATTGATCATTGTCTGATGGTCATTCCAATGATTTTGACCATTAAGTGTAACACATATCAGTTCGATACCGTCTTTTGTTGCCGAAGTAACAAGACATCTACCGTCTTTTTTTGTATATCCTGTTTTTATTCCCGTTATTATTTCTTGATTGAATAAAAGTTTATTATGATTTACACAATATCGAATGTTATCGTTGTTCAGCGGTTTAACTGTGTATTTTTTAGTTGAAACTATTTTTCTGAATATTTCGTTATCCATGGCGTAAATAGATAATAAACCCATATCTCTCGCTGTTGAATAATGATTTTCATCAGATAGTCCATGGGGATTTGAGAAATTAGTATTTACCATCTTTAAATCATCAGCTTTTTCGTTCATTTTATCTGCGAAATTTTCTATCGAACCGCTATGAGCGATTGCCAAAGCACAGGCAACGTCATTCCCTGATTGTAGAAGAAGTCCGTATAATAAAGATTCTACGGTGAATATTTCGTCCTCCTTCAAATAAAGGGATGATCCTTCAATTCCAACTGACTCTTTTGTTATGCATATTTGTTCATCGAGCCTCATGCTCTCCAAAATTATTATTGCGGTCATAATTTTTGTGGTGCTCGCCATACCGCTTTTTTTGTCTTCATTTTTTGAATAGAGAACTAATCCTGTGTCTTTATGATAAAGTATTGCCCTTTCGGACGATATATTTATATCAATGTTTTTAAAGCCTTTTGAGTTTATTTCGTTTTTGAACGTTTCTTTTTCATTTGATATTTCAGGGTTAAAAATGGGAATGAAAGCAGATGTAAGAATAAGTAATGCAAAAATATAAATCAGTATTTTTTTCATAGTAAAACTCCATATATAAAAAAGTCGGGCGTATATACATATATACTGCCCGAACTTATCAGTTATTCATTATTTTTATATCATGTCAGGTATGGAGAAGAATAAGGGGAGAGGGAATACGGCGTTTGCAAAAGCAGGTAATTTCTCACATATATTAAGATTGAAAGCACCGAGACCGAAAAATGCGGAAGTGGCTTCAATGGGAGAAATGGTCAGTTGCGGAGTTTCATCAGTTTCCTCAGCGTATACTTTACCATTTTTCGAATAAACGTTTATTTTCTGCACGCCTTCAATTTCTATTGTTACTTTTCCTTCAGGCATAGACAGATATGAAGTTTTGAGTTTTCCTAGCGCAGTTATAACTTTGGCATAATCCTGAATGAGATAACTGTCAGCGCCTGAAACGCTGGTACCTTCACATATTTTAGCAAGAGCGTGGAGTTTTTCTCTTTCAAAATGGAATATCTGCTTCACGGATACCCCGCCAAGTTCAAAATTGCGAATATAATCTTTGAGCATTCTGCAACTGTCTGAGTTGTTTGAAATTTCATATTCGTTTATTTCACCTTTTGACCATGAAATACAAGCATATCCGTCAAACTGTCCGTTTTTGAAAATGAACAACGGTGTGCAACGGCAATTTCTTAGGCTGTCGTAAAAGCCTTCTGCAGTTCTTTCTATGTATGCAGGGCGACGTTTGTATAGTTCAAATGCTTTTTTAAAAAGTTCTGTTTCACTGCCGTCTGGAATTGTAAACGTATAGGTCGTTTCGCTTTCTTTCCCAAAAACGTGTTTTGCGTTATCGGAATTAAAATAGAAGTTTGTGCATATTGCGGAAGGCGTGAATCCGTAATATTCGTATCTTTGTCTTCTTCCGCCTAATATTGCAATAGGAACGTTTCTTTCTTTTAGTTCTTTAAGAATTTCTTCCATTATGATACGCATATAACCCTTGCATCTGCAGTCTTTTTCAACACAAACGGTTCCTATACCGCAAACTTCAAGTTTTTCTCCCATTACGTTCATAACGGCGGGAAACCAACCGACCATTCCTTTTATTTTACCGTCTTCCTTAATTATGAAATGGTCATTTGCCGTATTAACCCCGTCTTTATACAGAGACGGATGATAAGTTTGAAAATAATTTTGATCATCACCTTTAAAAATACGGTTTGCAACTTCTATAATTTCTGCTATATCGCTATTTTTCGCTCTTTCAACCTTCATAATGGTATCTCCTTTATCTTTTTATATAGGAATTATAATATTATTTTATTTTTTTGTCAAGATAATTAAAAAAATCATCTTGTACTTTCTGAAAAAATATGTTATACTACACCGTATAGTTTTGTAACCTGCGTTAGATAGCGGTTCGAATTTGCGTTGCAAGGAGGTTTACGTGGAAGATTTCAAAGTGTTATATAAATTTTATGATTTATATAATGGAGCTGATTTCAAAAGCTTCTATAAATTCTTTTGTGCTGCGATAGAGAAATACGGAAACGGAGAACCTGAAATTGTTCTTGATTTAGGATGCGGCACAGGTGAGCTTTCAAAAATGCTTTCAAAAAAATATCAAACAATAGGCGTTGACATATCTCCTGATATGTTATCGATGGCTGCTTCGAAATGCGGTTTGAAAGTTTTGCTTTTGAATCAGGATATGCGAAATTTTGAATTATATGGAACGATTCAAGGTTGTGTCAGTTTCTGCGATTGCTTCAACTATATGGAAACTGAGGACGATTTGAGAAAAGCGTTTTCAAGAGTAGGACTTTTTATGGAAAGCGGTGGATTGTTTGTATTTGATGCAAGCACAAAATATCGCTTTGAAAACGTCCTTGATGGAAATGCCTTTGTTAATGAAAACGAAAATGGAATGCTTATTCATCAAAGTAAGTATTCAAAAAAAGATAAACGATTGAACATTACCGTTACGATATTTGAGGAAAACGGTAAACAATATAAAAAATATATTGAAAATCAGAAAGAATATTATTATTCTGATAAGCAGTTTATTGAGTGTGCAAAAGATGCGGGTTTTGAACTATGCGGTATTTTCGGAGATATGAAATTTTCAGAACCTACAAAAAAGGATATTAAACATTATTATGTATTCAGGAGAATGAAATGGGAAATTTAGTCAGAGCAATGACTTCCGATGGATCTGCAAGAATTCTTGCTTTGGATTCAACGGATATTGTTAAAAGAGCAAGTGAAATACACGGAAACGGAATGGCTGTTAATCTAATTATGGGACGGGTTCTTACAGCAGCTTCGTTGATGGGAAGTCTTCTTGGAGATGAAAAAGACCTTTTAACCGTCAGTTTTAAAGGCATGGGTTCTGCGGGAACAGTTCTTGCTTCTTCGGATTATATGGGGAACGTCAGAGGGTATATGGTAAACCCTGATGCTAACATATATATCGGTAATGATGGTAAACCTGATATTTGCAGAGCGATAGGTGAGGGTGTTCTTCAAGTTTTGCGTGACACAGGAGATGGTGAACCTTATTCAGGACTTTCAGTTTTGAAAAAGAGCGATATATCTTCGGATATTGCCGCATACTATGCCGAAAGTGAACAGATACCAACCGTTTGTGCGTTCAGTGTTGCTCCAAACAAAGATGGAACGGGATTTATTGCAGGTGGTATAATTATTCAGCTTATGCCTTTTGCTGATGAAGAACTTATTGATATAATTGAGGAAAATCTTAAAAACGTTAAGAGTATCGCTGAAATTCTTGAAAACGGGTCTTCCGAGGACCTTATAAAAGAATATATGCGTGGGGTTGAATTTGACGTTTTTGACAGTATGAATGCGGAATATAAATGCTATTGTTCTGTGGATAAAACGGACAGAGCATTGATTTCTCTTGGCAAAGAGGAACTTACATCCTTAATTGAAGATGAGCTTCCAACTGAAATAACTTGCCGTTTTTGCGACGTAAAATATAATTATTCTAAAGAGCGTCTTAAGGAACTTCTTGAACAGGCAAAATAGATTATAATTTAATTCGGAGTGCATATGGGCATTTTTTCTAAAAGTACGGTTGATTATATAGTAGTGGGACTTGGAAATCCAGGATCAAAATATTCTGAAACAAGGCATAATGCGGGATTTATTTCGATAGATTATATTATCGGCAAAACTTCCGAAAAGGAAAAAATTAAGCATGACGCTCTTTGTATTCAAACACGTTTTGAAAATAAAAAAATCCTTTTCATGAAACCGCAGACCTTTATGAATGATAGTGGAAGAGCGGTTTCCTCTGCCGTTAAATATTACAACGTTCCTGCGGAAAACGTAATTGTAATTTTTGATGACATCAGCCTTGAACCGGGTCAAATGAGAATCAGAAGAAATGGCAGCGCGGGCGGTCATAATGGTATTAAATCGATAATAGAATATTTAGGCAGTTCCAATTTTCCAAGAATCAAGGTGGGCGTTGGTGCAAAGCCTCATGCGGATTATGATCTTGCGGATTGGGTTTTATCTAAATTTCCATCTTCGGAACGCATAAAGATTGATTTGTTGCTTCCATACGTTGAAGACGCCGTAAGACTTATTATAAATGGCAAAATAAACGATGCTATGAATAAGTATAATTCAAAAGCTGTCGGTCTTTAAGATTGATTAATAGGTGACAATTTTGAGCGAAGATATTTTTTCTGTCATTACAAATGAAATAAAAGAAAGCGATATATTTTCTGAAGTGCAAAAATGTGCAAAAAGAAAAAACGGCTTACCCGTTGCTGTTTTGGAAGGAGCTGAATCTTTCAAAACAGCCTTTTGTGCTGCTCTTAAAGAAGAACTTGAAGAACCGCTTCTTATAATTGTATCCGATGAAAAACAATCAAGAATATTAAAGGAAACTTTATCTTCGTTCGTTGATAATGTTTTCGTGTATCCTGCAAGAGAGTTTGTATTCGATCCTGTTTCAAGTTATTCATAAGAGATAGAACAGGAAAGAATCAACATAATATCAAGACTCAAAAATAACGAATGTAACGTTTTAATATCCGTTCCCGATGCAATTATGCAGTATACT
>JAZOCZ010000120.1:0-1947 GCA_045596755.1 Eubacteriales bacterium
CAAATCGAAAGCAACTCTGTCAATGACAAATCTTTCTTCGAAAACTCCGGGGAATCCAATAACGTGCTTCATTTATTTCTCCTTACTGTCTGGGAACTATCACGGAGATAGCCATTCTGTCTGTTTTGTAATTTTCTTCAAAACAACGTTTAACGTCTTCATATGAAGCATTTGCGATATAATCCGTAAGCTCCAGCAAATCCATACCTTCGAAAATGAGTGAGAGGAATGTGGAAACTATCTGCTCCGTCCCGTCGAAGCAGGAAAGTTGCGCGGCGTAAAGAGCCTTCTTTGCTCTTTCAAATTCTTCTTCTGTGAAGAAATTTTTACGGCGTTTTTCAAATTCTTCTTTGATTGCGCTCAATACTGCGTCGGGGTCTTCTCCTGACCCTCCAATGCAAACGAGGGCAACATCTCTGAATGCTTCGTAGTTTGCTCCAAACTTTCCGTTTATAAGCCCTTCATCGTAGAGCTTACCGTAAAAGTCACTGCTTTCGTCAAAAAGAAGGGTGAGCAAAATGTTGTTTTCAACGAAGAACTTGTATTTTCCTTCCGGAGTTTCGGGATGTTTCAATTTTAACCCGATATTATAAAGAGGAAGAGCGACGTCAAGAGCTTGTGTTATTTTTTCTTCTGCAATTTCGTCAGGTTCATCAGGATATTTGCGTTCAAGTTTTATTTCCTTGTCAGGGGTGGTTAATACCTTGTCCGCAACGGATAAAACCGTTTCCATATCAATATTACCGCTGATGCAGAGAACCATATTAGACAAATTGTAGAAGCATTTATAAGTTTTATGAAGTATTTCAGGGGTTATTTCCGCAATCGTATCAACTGTTCCCGCAATGTCTATTTTAACGGGATGGTTTTGATAAAGGGCAGAAAGCATATTGAAATATACCTTCCATGAAGGCAAATCATCGTACATTTTGATTTCCTGACCAATGATGCCCTGTTCTTTGTCAACTGTTTCTTTTGTGAAATAAGGATGTCTTACGAAATCAAGAAGAACTTCAAGATTTTCCTTCACGTTGTCAGTTGCATAAAAAAGGTATGCCGTTTTTTCAAAGGACGTATATGCGTTGGCACTACCTCCAAATTTTGCATAACGGGAAAAGGTATCGGTTCCATCCTCGTTTTCAAAGAGTTTATGCTCCATAAAGTGAGCAAGACCGTCGGGAATTACCGTGTCTTCTGCTTCCCCTTCAACTCTGAAAACTCTGTCGATAGAGCCGTACTTTGTTGCAAAAACTGCATAAGTTGTGGTGAAACTTTTGGGGAAAAGATAGATATCAAGTCCCGATTTATGTTTTGTATAGTAATATTTTTCGCCTAAACGTTTGTTTTCTCTTGTTTCCATCTTTCCTATTCGGCTTCTCCTTTCAACAAATATACAGTGTCGAGTTTCAATCTGTTAGCAACTGCAACAAGTCTTTCTTTCGTTATAGATGCAACTTTTTCTGCGAATTCTTCGGAAGTTGCAATTTTTCCGTCTGTATACAAACGGCGAACGGAACCCCATGAAATAATGCCGCCTAAATTATCCGTTACCATTTTAAATGAGTTGATGACAGACCTTTTTCCGTTTTCCATTTCTTCATCGGAAATATCTCCGTTTTTCATGGCATCAAGTTCGGTGAGTATTGCGGTTTTGGCTTTTTCAAAGTTTGAAGTTTCAATTCCGCTTGATACAAGCATAACGCCTTTAAGAGCTGTATATATAGGTCTGCAATAATAGCAAAGACTCAGTTTTTCACGAACGTTCATGAAGAGCTTACTTGTGGGAGAAGAACCGAAAATATCGCAGAAAAGCTGGATATCTAAAAGTTCTTCATCGGTTTTGGGAACAAAATCCGTTCTGAATCCCAAAATGAGTTTTCCTTGGCTCACGTCAAAGGATTCCTCAACAACTTTAAGTTCGCCTGCTTCTTTTATAACTGTTTCAGA
>JAZOCZ010000121.1:0-4561 GCA_045596755.1 Eubacteriales bacterium
TTCAACGAGCTTTCCGATTTCAAGAAAAGATTTTGTATCGTATACCGTTCCGTCAATTTTCGTGAAAATCAGTTCAATATAGGGGGAGGGGGCATAAACAATTCCCATGTCATGAAAAGCCTTTCCCTCGTATATAAAACCAAATTTATGAGCTACGGAATGCGGAACAGCCTTTGGAATCTGAAGGGAATACGAGCAGTTTTTCATTTGACTTATAAGATACTCTCCTTCTTCCGTTCCTGCATAGTGATAAATATCAAGAAGGAAAGAAGCCATTTCACGAATGGTGCAGGTTGTATATCCGCCTGAAGGCAATTTGAAATCAATGCCTATGTTTTTGGCATAATCCATGAAACCTTTAGTTCCAAATCTTTCAAGAAGCATTTCGTAAGCCGTGTTGTCGCTTCTTCTTATCATGTAACCGATAAGTTCTTTAACAGTAAATTTGCTTCCAACTTCTTTGTTCTTCAATACACCGCTGCCACCTGATACGTGACGTTCTTCCATAACGAGAACCTCAGAAAGATCAGCACCGCTTTTGAGAATATACGTAGCATAAGGTGCTTTTATTGTGCTTGCGGTGTTATGAATGTTATTTGCTCCGTATGCAAAAAAATATTTCTGCTCTACATCCGTATAATAAACCGTAGCTTTGTTATATTTTGATGCCGTATCTGCAATTTCAGCCATTATTGAAAGAACTTTTTCGTCATTACAGTTCGTTTCAAAAATATTTCCATTTGCGGTAGTTACCGTGTACCCCTCGGGTTCTTTGAAAACTTCGTAAGTTGAAGTTTCAGAGGAATATTCGGAAACATCTTGTGAACTGTTTTCAAAACCTTCTTCGGACGTGAAAACAGACGAAATCTCAACTTCTGATGATGAAGTAAACTCAAATGAGCATTCTTCCGAAGATAAATAAAATTCAGAATTAAGATAATCCTCTGAAACGGCTTCTGATACTTCCGAAGAATCTTTTTCTTCGGAAGTATCATTATATATTGATTCAGATGAATAAAACAATTCTCCCCTTGATTCTGTATCAGAATTGTTTTTTTGATTGTTTTGGGAAAAATTACAAGATGAAAGTAAAAACGAAACAGTAAAAATTATGAAGCAAATTCGATGTATTGAAAATTTCATTTTATTAAAGTTATTTGTTTTTTGTTGCTTCCTTGATGAATGCCCAGCTGTCACGGCACATATCTTCAAGGTCATACTGAGCTTTCCATCCTAATTCGTTGTATGCTTTGTCGGGACAAGCGTAAACTGCGGGAACGTCGCCTGGACGGCGAGGACAAATTTTGTATGGAATCTCAACGCCGTTAACTCTTGAGAATGTATGTATAAGGTCGAAAACGCTGTATCCGTTTCCTGTACCCAAGTTATAAGTGAGAGCACCTTTGGAAACCATAGCCTTTTTCAAAGCAGCTGTATGTCCGTCTGCAAGGTCGCAAACGTGAATATAGTCTCTCACACCCGTACCGTCATGAGTGGGGTAATCTGTTCCGAAAACTGTGAGAGATTCAGTTATTCCCAAAGCTGCCTGACAAAGACGAGGCATAAGGTTGTTAGGGATTCCGTTGGGATTTTCACCGATTTTCTTGCATTTGTGTGCACCAATAGGGTTGAAATATCTGAGAAGAACTGCACAAAAATCTTCGTCTGCAACGCAAACGTCTTTGAGGATGTTTTCAATCATGAGTTTCGTAGAGCCGTAGGGGTTAGTTGTGGAAGTAGGCATATCCTCGTTTACGGGAACAACGGCAGGGTTTCCGTAAACCGTTGCAGAGGAAGAAAATACTATCTTTTTGCAACCGTATTTTTTCATTTTTTCAAGAAGGATAAGTGTTCCGGTAATATTGTTATGATAATAAAGAACAGGCTTTGCAACTGATTCACCAACTGCTTTGAGACCTGCAAAATGAATAACAGAATCAATTTTATTTTCTGCAAAAATCTTTTCCATTCCTGCTTCATCAAGCATATCAACTTCGTAGAACTTGAAATCTTTTCCCGTGAGTTCTCTTAATGTGTCAATGTTTTCTTTCCTGCTGTTGGCAAAATTGTCCATTCCAATGAAATCAAAACCAGCCTGAGAGAGAGCATAAGCTGTGTGAGAACCGATGTAGCCTGCAATTCCTGTTATAAGTACCATAATAAATTTATCCTTTCAAATTATAACTTTAAAATTTTATAAAAAGCGGTAGCTTGGACTTTATGCCGGCTACCGCTTAATTGTTTATGCTTTATTAAGCTCTGTTTTGTTCTGTTTTGATTTTTTTGCAAAAATCTTGTTGAAAAAACTCCAAAGGGGAGCACCAAGGAAAACAGAAGAGAACACACCGGCGATAATACCTATGATTATAGGAAGTGCGAAGTTTTTGATGGAGTCTACGCCGAGAATGTAAACCATTGTAATGGTAAGAAGGGTTGTAATTGTTGTGCTAACCGAACGAGCCAAAGTTTGTTTGATAGCGTTGTTTGCATTTTCTTCAAAGCTTGTTTGTTTGAATTTCTTGTTGTTTTCTCTTACACGGTCAAATACAACGATTGTAGCGTTGATTGAGTAACCGAGAATTGTAAGACAAGCTGCAATAAGATTTGAGTTTACTGGAATTTGCAACAAGGAATAGAATGCAAGCATTGTGAAAATGTTAAATGTAAGACAAGCTATGGAAGAAAGTCCGGAGGTAAACTGGAAACGAATTGTAATATAAACGAGAATGAGAAGAACAGCAATCAAACATGACATAATAGCTGTTTTCTGAGTTTCTCCGCTTATCGTAGAACCTACTGTATCAATAGAATCAAAGGTTTCTGCTTTAAGATCATATTTTTCTTTCAAAGCTTCGAAAAGCTTATCAGTTTGTTCCGTGGAAAGCTCTTTTGTTTTAATAATTGCCTGATTGGAATCAGCACCGGATTTTGCAACGGAAGAAGCTTCTAATCCTGTTGCTTCTTTAACGATATCCTTGATAGTATCGATTTCGCCTGAAACATTTTTGCCGATAGTTACTGCAAGTTCAGAACCGCCTGCAAAGTCGATATCAAGGTTAAATCCTCTGAATATCATTGAAACAACGCCTAAAACGATAACCACAGCTGCGATAATGAAGGCTGTTTTTTGTTTTTCCATGAAGTTATAATTTTTCATTTTACAGACCTCCTTATTTCGCAGATTCGTCGCTTAATAAAGCATCAAGCTCTTTATGCTTTACACCGTAAGCGGAAATTTTTGTGAACCCTAAATCAATTGCAAGCTTGAGGTAGGATTTGGTAACAAGAACAGATGTAATCATGGAAACAACAACACTCATTATGAGGGTAACAGCGAATCCCTGAATTGAACCTGAACCGAGGAACCAAAGAACACCTGCGGCAATAAGGGTTGTGATGTTGGAGTCAATAACAGCGGAAAGAGCATTTGAGAAACCTGCTTTAACAGATGCGGCTGTAGATTTACCTGCTCTGATTTCTTCCTTGATTCTTTCGAATATAACAACGTTAGCGTCAACAGCCATACCGATACCGAGAATAATACCTGCAATACCGGGAAGAGTGAGGTTAGCATTTGTGACAATAAGAAGAATGCCCATCAAAGCAGTGTATGCGCAGAGACAGAGAGCAGAAATAAGACCTGGGAATCTGTAAACAATTATCATATAGATGATAACGAGCAAAATACCAATACCACCTGCAATAAGGCTTGTCTCCAAAGAGCGTTCACCGAGAGATGCGGCAACAGAACTAAGGCTTCCGTGTTCACCGTCGCAGAGGAGATCGTAGGGGAGAGAACCGCCGTTGATAAGAGCTGCAAGCTCTTTTGCTTCTTCGAGCGAGAAGTCACCGCTGATAACAGCACTTCCGCCTGAAATTTTTTCTTTAACGGATGCTTTGGAAATAGTATTGCCGTCGAGGGTTATGCAAATATTGTTTGCACTTGAAGAAGCAAGTTTAGAAATTCTATCCGTAGCTTCAGCAAATTTAGCGCCGCCTTCAGAAGTGAAGTTCAAAGCAACAACATAAGTGTTTGCTTGCTCGTCAAATGTAGCATACGCATTTTTAACGTGGTCGCCTGTCATAAACTCTTTACCGTCGTTATCGGTAAAGGAAAGTTTAGCAGTTGAACCGATTGTTTCAACGGCTTCCGTAGGATTGGAAATACCGGGGATCTCTATACGGATACAGTTATCACCAACGATATAAACCAGAGCTTCTGTATATCCAAGATTGTCAAGACGTCTACGCATAACTTCTTCAACGTCTGCCATGCCGTCAGACGTAATTTTGCCGTTGCTTTCCTGGGGAACAGCTTCGTAAGTAATGATGGAGCCACCGTTAAGGTCGAGACCTAATTTTATGGCACCTTCTTCAAAAACGCCCTGAGAGCCAAGGAACAAAAAGTCCGGTGTGCCTAAAAGAGCGATAGCAAAAAGTAAAACTGTACAGAGTATCAAAAGAATAAATTTTGATACAGAGACCGCTTTAAACCAATTCATAGTTTAATCCTCCCGGTATAAATATGTTGCTTAATGTCGTTTTTACGACACATGTTATT